>CAVIBA010000020.1:0-9839 GCA_963640785.1 Bulleidia sp. | reverse complement strand
GCCATGCACTGCAAGGGCGACAATGTCGCGCTGGCGTTGGCAGACGCCGAGGTCTGCGCTAGGGCTGGCATCCCGGCCATGCGTATTTTCGGCAACAATCTCCCCGCAGACGCCGAGGCGCGCGCCGTAAAGCTGACCTCAATCGCAAACGATATCGCGCGTCTGTGCCGCGTGGCGTCGCCGCTTGGCGTAAACATCTGGCTCGAGACGCACGGCGACGTCAACACCGTCGAGACGCTGGGCGAGGTCATACGCGCGTGCGAGAGGCTTCCAAACTTCGGAATCATCTGGGACGTTGCACATACGTTCACGTCACAATGCCGCGATTTCGAACCGGTTCTTGATGCGATTTATCCGTGCGTGAGACATGTGCACATCAAAGACCGCGTGACAATGCCCGACGGACGTGAGCGGCTCTGTCTGCCAGACCGCGGCGAGCTTCCGCTGCGCGAGATAGTGCGCGCGCTTGACTCGCGCGGGTACAATGGCTACTATTCGCTTGAGTGGGAGAAGCTGTGGCACCCCGAGCTTGAGGAGCCGGAGGTCGCGTTTCCGTATTTTGTTGAGTTTATGAGGGGGATATATGCCTAAATTCGCAAGTAGCAAAGGTCAACCTAAGGACGCGAGGCAGCTGATATTTTTCGGCGTTTCGGCGCTCCTGACACTGATTCTGGCGGTGGCCGGGTTCGTGGCCGCCGCGAAGCGGGACTCCGCGGCGCTCAGCGCGCTGTTCGTTATCTGCTCGGTGCTGCTGTTGATTCTCACGGCGCTGTTTGTTACATTGGCGCTATTATCGCTTGGCGGCGGGTCGAATTTCTTTCTGTATGACTACAAATCAAAGCGAAATATCCGTCCCGAAGAGCTGACTGCGCAGGCTGTCAACGCCCGGCTTGACGACTATATCACTGAATATTTCGGCTCGCCCCAGCGCCTTCTTACCGGTGGCGGACTTTCGAGTGCGAGCTTCGGCCTTGAGTCGGTGCTGCGCCCGGCGGTGGCTTACCGCCTGCTCGCCGTCGCCACGGAACAACCGGAGATCATGACGGCGTTCGAGAGTTGCAGCGGGGCTACGCTTTCTGTCCTGTGCGCGGCACTGCGTGAGGCGGGCGAGTCGGATATGCCGACCGTGCTTGAGCGCCACCGCGCCCAGGGCGGCGACCCGGAAAAGCTGGCCCGCTTTCTCGGCGGCAACCGCAAATACATTCAGGCGCGACTCATGAATTATATCAAACGCAGCATGGAGCGGTTTTACTGATGTTTACTATCAAAATTGCCGGGCTGAATATTTCGGTTGACAATAAGTACCCCGGCGTCGAGCGGCTGTGCCGCGATTACATTGTCGATTTTCCGCAGAGCGAGTGCGATATGAGCGTCGCCGCATCGGAGGACGACATTGCCCGCGAGGTCACGACAGCGGTCGGGCCGGTTTCGCGCAGCTATGCCGAGAGCCTCTGCGTCTATCGCGCGATATGCTCACGCCTGCCGGAATTTGAGGCGTTTCTGCTTCACGCGGCGGTCGTCGAGGTTGACGGCGTCGCCTACGCGTTCACGGCCAAAAGCGGCACGGGCAAGACAACCCACATCACATTATGGAAGAAACTCCTCGGCGACAGAGTAAAAATAATAAATGGTGACAAGCCGATAATCCGCTTTCACGATGGCTCGCCGTACGCCTACGGGACGCCGTGGTGCGGCAAGGAGGGGTACAATATAAACACACGTGCGCCGCTTTCGGCGCTTTGCTTCGTTGAGCGCGCGGAGGAAAACCGCATCGCGCCGTTCGGCGGGCAGCAGATGCTCGGCAGACTGATGGGGCAGATACTCATCCCGCACAGCGCGGATGAGATAATCCGGCTCACCTCGCTGCTTGACCGACTGGTGCGCACCGTCCCGTGCTACCTGCTCGGGTGCAACATGGACACAGAGGCTGCCCGCGTCGCCTACGACGGAATACGGCAGGGAGGTGCGGAATGAGCGAGATTCAGCGCCCGGATCACGCGCGCGATGAGAAAACAGCGGCGGTTGGCGTCGATACTGCGGATGCGGCAACCGAGACTGCCGCGACCACCGAAACCGCCTCGACCCGCGTCTACACGCTCGATCAGATGTCCGGCACCATGCGTCAGGTGCTCGAGAGCGGCGGGGAGTTCCGCTTTTATCCGCGCGGGACGAGTATGCTGCCGCTGCTGCGGCAGGGCGTTGACTCCATCGCATTGATCGCGGCGCCCGAAAAGCTGCATCGCCGCGACATCCCGCTATATACACGTCCGAGCGGTCAGTACGTCCTGCACCGTGTGGTCGGCGAGGACGCCGACGGCTATATAATGTGCGGCGACAACCAGACGGCGCTCGAGCATGGCATCCGGCATTCGCAAATCTGCGGCGTGGTGACGGCAATCTATCGCGGCAAAAAGCAGAAGCGCCGCGAGGTGACGTCGGCAGGGTACAGAATTTACAGCGTGCTCTGGTGCTTTATGCCGTTCCGACGGCTCTGCATGTTCTGCCGCCGCGGTGCGGCGTGGCTTGGACGTCGCCTGAAGCGCACGAAGGCCGATTGAGTTGATGGGGCAATGAAGATCACATAATATTGAAGCCAATAAAGATCAAGTCCGCATAACACAGGCGTTATGCGGACTTGATTTTTTGTATTTGTGACGTCAATTAGGCTTTGTTCCGTATCTGATCCATCAGCATTCCCTCCATGCGCTGCATGCAGGTGGTCTGGTCGAAGGAGGTGCTTTCGGAGAGATAGAGCTGGCGCAGCTTGGCTTTTTCCTCGGGGTGCTCGATGAAATAGTCCAGCTTGCGGGCGAGATCGTCGCTGTCGTTGACGTTGAAAAGGCAGCGTTCGTCCAGTGCGAAGGCTTTGGTCGCGCAGCGCGGCGAGTTGGCGATGAGCGGGACGAGCCCGCAGCAGATCGCCTCGAGACAGGATATTGCCTCAATTTCTATTTTGGCGGGATGGCAATAGAGGTCGCAGTAATTGATGAGATTTACGAGATCCTCGCGCGAGTAAAAGTCGATTATCGGCGGGTTTTTGAGGTGCTTTTCGCCGTACGCCTTGATTTTTTTTGTACTTCGGCCCGTTTCCGGCGAAGAACAGCTGTATGCGGTCGGCGTATTTTGACCGCTCGACCGCCCTCAGAAGCACCATATGCGACTTTTCGTTCGACAGCCGCCCAATGAACAGCACGCAGAACCTGTCCCTGAAGCGCTCCGGCTTCTGCACATTACGCGGGCGGAAAATGTCGTTCACACCGTTCGAAATGACGTATCCCGGCGTGACGCGGCCGACCTCATCCTCGAAAACGTCGCGAATGAACTGGGTGGGGTAGTGTATGGCGTCGGCGCGGCAGAAGAGGTTCTTGTCGTACCAACGGTAGAGTATGTGGTTGACCGGCGGGCAGTCCTTGAGGCCGAGGTGCACGGTGAAGTTTTCGGCCTGCGCGTGGAATCCGGCGGTGAGCGGCTTGCCGAGCCGCTTTACCAGCTTTGACGTCCTGCGCGCGATGAACAGCGGAACCATAATGTGGACGACGTCGGCGTCCTTTATGGCGCCGGTCAGCAGCTTTTCGTCGTAGTGTGCGAGGGTGACGTTGTTGTTTCTCAGTATTCCGTTGAATATGGTCATGTTGGCCAGCGGGAGGACGACATAGCCCTCCTCGCCCCGGCGCTCGGCGTCGGGACACACGACAGTGACCTCGTGACCGCGGCTTCTCAGATAATTTATCAGGTTGTATGCGGCGACGGACGTGCCGTTGTTGGCCTCACCAAGAACCTCGCATATGACGGTGACCTTCATAAAAATAACTCCTGTTTTTATTCAGCAGGGCTCAGGCTTGCCGCGCGGCACGATGTCCACAAGGTCGGACAGTTTGCATTTCAGCGCGATGCAGATCTTGGCGAGTGTCTCAAGGTTGACGGCCTCGCGACGCCCCATTTTTGCAATGACAGCGGGGCTGATGTGCGTCAGCTGACGCAGGTCTTTTTTCTTCATTCGTCGGTCAATCAACAGTTTCCACAGCTTGTCGTAGCAATATTCGCACGACACATTTTCAAAAACAGTATTTTTATCTCTCATAATCGACACCTCCAAAATCCGGACAAGCAAAGTATACCACACATGCGCCCATAAAGCAACAATAAATTTCACGAAACAGAACTTTTTGTTCTGAAACGGGCATATTGCGGCGGTTGCGGGCTGATACAGCGCGCGAAAAAAGCACTTTCCCGGAATGAGTGCGGGAAAGTGCTTGAGGCACAGTGGCCCTTTGAAACGGCGATCTTTGCGGGACTTTGACTTCATGGATGAGGTGCTTTTATTTGCGCCCCACCTCCCGCAGATTTCTTACTTCCGCCCGGCGCGCAGCTCGTCGAGCTTGCGGAAGATCATTTCGACGCCGGTGTCGACGTCGTTAGTGACGCTGACGGTGCTTTCCATCGGGCAGAGCCCGGTGTTGTCGCGGTTCATGACGCGGTCGGTGAGCTTTCCGTAGCTGAAGGGGACGCCGTGCGCCGTGAGCACCGCGACGGCGCTCTTTGACATGGTGTAGGCGTAGACCTCGCGGACGTCCGCCTTGACAAATAGCATGGCCGCCGCCTTGCCGATCACTCGGTCAGCCGCGGAGTAGCCGGAAAGCTCGCGTCCCTCGCGCAGAAAACCCACCATGGGCGCGACGCCGCGCTCGTCACTGACGATGACGTCGCCGTCGCGGCAGAGAACGAGCGTGTGACCGTCGAGGTTTTTTATCGCAAGCTCGAGATCAGTCATTATTTCTTTCCTTGTTGAGCAGCGCGTTCAGCAGCATGACCGTGACCGGAACCACGACCGACTGGATAGCAAGTCCGACGAAGCCGGTTTTTATCTGCTGCCAGATCATGGAGGTGGTGAAGGGAGTCAGGCTTCCGAAAACAGCGATGAGGAGGAGGAAGAAGGCGCGGCCGCTGATCTCAGCGAGAATGACGGCCGGGAAAGCCAGCCAGGAGTGCTTCTCGATCTTGTCTGCGAACAGGCCGGAGACCAAGGCGAACATAGCCAGCTCTGCCATCATGAAGGGCAGTCTCGCGGCGGCGGGCATGGGCGAGCCGAACGACGATGTGATGAGAAAGCTGACCAGCGGCGACGCAAGTCCGACGGCGATGCCCCAACGGCTGCCGAGCAGGCATCCGCCGAGCAGGACGGGCAGATACATGGGTAGCAGCGTGACGCCGGCGGATGCGCCGACAGCGAGGTGCGCGAGCTGAGGAAGCACGACGGCAAGTGCGATAATTCCGGCGGAGATGAGTGTTTTGACGGTCAGTCTGAGCTTAAGTGAAGCGTTTTTTCTTGTAAGTACGGATTCTATCATGGTTTAACTCCTTGTTTTTACCTATTGAAATATTCAGCTATTGCCTTCATGCGCGCCGACTGACGGACGCTGAGGGGACAGCGCCGCGCGCCCCGGTGCAGAAGAGGTCGGAAAAGTTTATCCCGTGGCTGACAGCCTCGCGCACGACGGCCTCAATCTCATCCGGCGGGGCGTTCTGAATACCACCCATGCCGGGATCGAGCGTGTTTATGCGCTCGTCGCCGTGTGGGAGCTTTTTGTATTCCATCATTCGGTCTCAAACTCCTTTGCGACATCGCGAAGCAGCTCGCGGATGTGCAGGTGCTGCGGGCAGGACTTCTCGCACTTGCCGCAGCCGATGCAGTCGGACGCTTTGCCGCCGCGCTCGGTGCGCACGTTGTAATAATACTTCGCATTCCAGTTGTGGTAGAGTGTGTAGTTGTTCATGCAGGAGAACAGATCGGGGATGGAGATGTGCTTGGGGCAGCCGTCCGTGCAGTAGCGGCAGGCGGTGCAGGGAATCAGCTTGATGGAGTGAAAGACGTCGCAGACACGCGAGATGGCGTCGCGTTCGGTCTCGTTCAGCGGCTTGAAATCCTTCATGTAGGAGGTGTTGTCAAGCAGCTGCTCCATGTTGCTCATGCCGGAGAGCACCATGAATATGCCGTCAAAGCCCGCCGCGAAGCGCACGGCGTAGCTCGCCGGACTGCCGCCGTGAAGGTCATCGATGATTTTCTTGGCGTCCTCGGGCAGGTTGACAAGGTTGCCGCCCTTGACCGGCTCCATGACGATTACAGGCTTGTTGTGCTTGCGGCAGACCTCGTAGCAGGCGCGGCTCTGCACGGCGGGATCCTCAAAGTCGATGTAGTTGAGCTGTATCTGGACAACCTCGACCTCGGGGTACTCGTTAAGTATCTGATCGAGCACGTCGGCAGTGTCGTGGAAGGAAAGGCCGACATGCTTTACCTTGCCCTCGGCCTTGAGCGCGAAGGCGGTCTCGTACGCGCGGCACTTTTTGTACTTTTCGAAAAGGGCTTTGTTCTGAGCGTGAAGCAGGTAGAAGTCAAAATAATCAACGCCGCAGGATTCCAGCTGCTTTTCGAACAGCGGGCGGATTTCTTCCTCTGAGTTGAACAGCGCGCCGGACAGCTTGTCCGTCAGTATAAAGCTGTCGCGCGGGTAGCGCCGGACTACGCAGTCGCGTATCGCTGTCTCGCTCTGCCCGCCGATGTAGACACGCGCGGTGTCGAAATAATTGAAGCCCTCGGACATGAAATGGTCCGCCATTCGGGTAAATTCGGCGTAATCGACCTTCTCGCCGTCCATGGGGAGACGCATGCACCCGAAACCGAAGTTCTTTTTTACGTTGTCAAAAACACGCATAGCTTGCTTCCTTTCAATTGTTTCCGCCGTCGAAGAGCCGGACGTCGGTATCTATGCACATTATACATCCTGGAGTTGACTCTAAGTCAAGGGGTAAATCGAAATTTCTGCGAAAAATTTTTTCCGACCCGCGGCGAAGCGGCGCTGACCGTAATTTAACTGTTGATTTTCGCGCGCGTATATGGTAAGATGTAGATAGCTTTTTTGGAGGTTTTTATGTTGGCTCTATGGATAGGACTCGGAGTCCTCGCACTGCTCATCGCGGCTGATATAGCGTTTGCAGTGGTTTTGATTGAAAAATTTCTGGTGCGCAAGCCGACAGAGGACGAGCGCGAGGTGTTGAGCCGCGTCAGCGGCTCGTGGGCGAGGTGCGCCGAGGCCATGCTGCCGGGGCTTGACTGGCTCGACGCGCAGCCGTCCGAGACGGTCGAGATAAAGTCGCACGACGGACTTGCCCTGCGCGGCACCTTCATCCCCGCCGGCACGCCGACCGGGCTGACGCTTTTGTGCATGCACGGCTACACAAGCACTGGGCGCATGGATTACTGCGCATCGGCGCCCTACCTCCACTCGCTCGGCTACAATATTCTGCTGCCCGACCAGCGGTCGCACGGTCGCAGCGAGGGGCGGATAATCGGCTTTTCCTGCCTTGAGGGCCGGGACGCCGTCTCGTGGTGCCGCTATCTTGAAGAGCGGCTCGGCGGAGACTGCCGCATAATGCTCATGGGCATATCGATGGGCGCGTCCACCGTTATTAACGCCGCGGCCGAGCCGGATCTGCCCGACTGCGTGCGCGCCGTGCTGGCCGACTGCGGCTTTTCGTCAGGCTGGGAGGAGATAAAGCACCAGCTGCAGCGCATGAAGATACCGCCCTTCCCGGTGCTGCCGACGGCCGACCTGCTGCTGCGAATTTTCGGTGGCTACTCGCTGCGCCGTCACACGCCGCTCGAGAATGTCGGGCGGATACGGGTTCCGCTGCTCATCGTGCACGGGCTCAAGGATAACTACGTCCCCACCCGGATGGGCAGGGAGCTGTACGAGGCGGCGAAATGCGATAAGCAACTGATGCTCGTCGAGGACGCCGGGCACGGGCAGTCATACATATTTGCGACGGAGCGCTATCATGAGGCGCTTCTCGAGCTCGAGTGCCGTGCCGGAATGTGTCTTGATTTCTGCGCGCCACTTGACACATCAGGTCGTAACGTGTATAATAACAAGTGATATAAAAGTGCTGGCAATTCAGCCTCTGCGAAAGCCCGGCGGCGCGGTGTGCGGCGACCGGGGACTGACAAACGGAGAGAGTGTTTATGAGAAGGAAGCCAATTATACCGGCTAACGTAATTACGATTCTGCGCATATGCGGAACGGCGGCGCTGGTGTTTTTTCCGCCGTTTTCAACGGAATTTCTTATAATTTACGGCCTTACAGGCCTGACTGACGTGCTTGACGGCTGGATAGCCCGCAGCACAGGCACGACGAGCGAGCTCGGCGCGCGCCTTGACTCCATCGCCGATCTGCTTTTCTACGGCGTCATGCTTCTGAAATTTTTCCCGACGCTCTGGCACATGCTTCCGGCGGCGCTGTGGATAGTTGTCGCGGTGGCGCTGCTTCTGCGCCTGTGCGCGTACGGCACGGCGGCTCTCAAGTACCACAGGTTCGCGGCGGTGCATACATACCTCAACAAGCTGACCGGCGCGGCGGTGTTTTTCGTGCCATACATGCTGTATTTCCGCATCGGCGACGCGTACTGCTGGGGCGTGGCGGTGGTTGCGCTCATCGCCTCGGGCGAGGAGTTGCTCATCCACCTCTTCAACCGGCGATACGACACGGGCGTCAAATCCGTGCTGAGCCTGCTTGTGCAGTAAATCTTTTTCTGAATAAAAAGCTGTCGCCGCAGACAGCCCACCAAAAAGCGGTTACTCAATGCCGGGAGGTACTGAGTAACCGCTTTTTTAACTATCCCCCGCCGGGGCGGGGGACTTGGGGAGGTTAGTTTTCGAAGATGAGGGTGTAGGAGCCGGTTTTGTAGTTCCAACTTGAATCCTTCTTTATTGCATTCCACTGCTCCTCGGTACCTTGGAATGTTATGGTTTCAAGGCTAGTGCAATAGTGGAACGCATAAGTGCCAATGCTCGTCACACTATCGGGAATTGTTATGCTCGTAAGGCTACTGCAATAGGAAAAAGTAGAATCGCCAATGCTCGTCACACTATTGGGAATTGTTATGCTCGTAAGGCTTGTGCAATTATAGAACGCATACTCGCCAATGCTCGTCACACTATTGGGAATTGTTATGCTCGTAAGGCTTGTGCAATTATAGAACGCATACTCGCCAATGCTCGTCACGCCATATGGAATAACAACCTCATGGACGCCTCGCACACGAGAAATACCATATGTATTACCGTTTATATCCGATGGCAAAGTTACTTTCTGATCCTCGCCGAGGTAGGCTATCAATTTATATACATCTCCACTTTTCTTAAACAAAAATCCGTCTGCTGTGTCTATATACTCAATGCCGTTCTCTATGTGATATGTTTTGTTACCGTTTTTATCAACAAGTATCTTTGCATAATATGCAATATCACCATGTTTATCGCTGCCGATACTTATATTCAAATCGCTATTATTTATAATCCGATACAGACTCTTGCAACCGGAGAACGCATACTCACCAATGTTCGTCACGCTATTGGAAATCGTTATGCTCGTAAGGTTAGTGCAATTAGAGAACGCAGAAACACCAATGCTTGTCACGCTATCGGGAATCGTTATGCTCGTAAGTCTATCACAATCGTAGAACGCGTACTCGCCAATGCTCGTCACGCTATCGGGAATAGTTATACTAGTAAGGCTCTCACATTTATAGAATGTCAAATTGCCAATACTCGTCACACCCTCTGGAATCGTTATGTTAGTAAGATTTATGCAACCGTGAAACGCCCGTTCGCCAATACTCGTCACGCCATTTGGAATCTTTATGCTTGTAAGTTTTGTACAACCGGAGAACGCCCGTTCGCCAATACTCGTTACGCTTCCATCCGTCGGTATAATACTGTTCTTACATCCTGCAATAAGTTCCTTTGTAGTTTTATCAATCAGGCAGTTATCAATGGCGCAATACAC
>CAVIBA010000019.1:0-20428 GCA_963640785.1 Bulleidia sp. | reverse complement strand
CGATAAAGCCGCCCGACAGCGCCAGCGTTCCCGTCGCGCGGCGGCGCGAGACCGACCGCGTGCGGCGCGAATATTCCTCTGTGACGACGGCGCGGGTCTGCCCCGCCGCCTCCATTTTGTCGGCGCAGTCGGCGAGGTGCACGTCGTAGGTCGGCAGGGCGGCGTGCTGCTCACACCGCAGCTCGGCCTGACGCAGCGCCGCATCGGCGGCGCTCAGCCGCTCGGCCGACTCGGCAAGTCTGTCCGCGTAGCCGTCGGGCGGCAGATACCCGCCCGGAAACGCCGACGCCTCGAGCCCGGCAAGCGTCTCCCGGCGCTCGGCAAGCGCTTGCGTCTCCTCGTCGCGGCGCTCGAAGCGACCGAGCACCAGCCACGCCTCGCTGCGCTCCCATATTTCGTCCAGCTTTGCCGACTCGGCGGCGGCCGCCGCCGTCTTTTCCCGGCATTCGCCGAGCAGCGTCTCAAGCTCGACGACCGACCGCGCATTGCTCTCGGCGCGCCCAAGCTGCTCGCCTAACCGCTCGCACTCGCATTTGAGGTCGTATATCCGGCCTCCGCGGCCGGTTTTGTGTATCAGCTCGCGCCGTGCGTCCTCGAGGCGCTTGCAGACGCGCGGGACGCTGACGCCCTCGTCCGCCGAGCGCAGCATGTTCTCGATGCCGTTGCCCAGCTCGCCTGCGCCGAGCTCGGTGTTCTTGAGCTGTGCCACGGCGCAGGTGCTGTTGAAATTCTGCACGGACAGCCCCAAAAACAGCTCGCCGGGGCACTGTCCGCGGTGGATAAGCTCGCCCGTTTCGTCGTCGAATATGCGGACGGGCTTCTCGTTATAGCTGTCGCCGCGCGCGGTGTGGACTATGACGCCCTCGCGCTCGATACGCCAGCGGCTGCCGTCCGAGGTGGTAAGCGTCATAATACCCGCCGCGCGGCCGCCTGCCCAGCTGGGGTAGCGCTCCTTGTCCGACGGCTCGCTGCCGCCCGCGCGGCCTCCGAGGCCGTACAGCATAAAGCGTATGAAGGCCAGCACCGTCGACTTGCCCGACTCGTTGTCGCCTTCAATTATATTGAGTCCCGCGCCCGGCTCGAGCACTGTGTCGCGCAGACCGCCGAACTCTGTTATCTGCAATTTCAAAAGCTTCATTCATCCACCTCCACTGACGGCGCGTCGGGCAATATCGCCCGGCCGTCTATCGCGGCGAGTCCGGCGCGCAGTGCGTCCGCGGCGACCGACCGCTCGGCCTCGCTCCCCTCGCGCAGACGCGGCAGCAGCTCGCGGTAGAGCGCGCCGCGCAGCGTCATGTCGCTCTCGAGATATTCCGCCTCAAAGACGGGCAGCGTCCTGTCGCGCAGCTCGAGGTATTCGAGTCCGTCGCCGCACGCGCGGGCGATTGCCTTGCAGGAAAACGCGACCGTCGGCGCGACCTCGCCGCGCAGTATGACGCGCAGCGAAGTTTCGCGGCCATAGCCCTTCTCGCCGAGAAAGGCGCGCAGCCTTGCGACGACGTCGGCGCCGGAATCGAGCCCGGTTACGTCGAGCTGCTCGACCATGTAGCGCTTATCGGCGACACGGCGGCGCTCGACGGTGACGCGGCGGTTGCGGTCTATCGTGACCATCAGCGCGCCGCCGAAGCCCGGCTCGTCGAAGCTGCGCCCCATGGGGCAGCCGCTGTAAGCGACGGTGGTCGTCCCCGCCGTTCCCGACAGCACCTCGGGCTCACCCGGCACGTGGATATGGCCGAGCGCGGCATAGGTAAAGCCGCGGTAGGCGATGTCGCGCGGGTTGAGCGGGCAGGTTTTGGACAGCCGGTTGCGCGTGTCGCCGTGCTGGCAGAGTATGTGAATTTTATCGCCGTCGAGCGCGGGGACGCGCACCATCGGCGTGTTCTCCATGAAGGGCCGTACGAAGGCCGCGCCCCAGACGTCGAAGCCGAGCTCGGGAAAGTCGAAGGAGGACGGCGTCTCCTCACAAAACACGCGGACGTTCCCGGGCAGCCCGCCCGAGGCGTAGACGCTCTGCGGCGTATACGGGTCGTGGTTGCCGGGGCAGATAACGACGGGGCAGCGCAGCCGCCCGAAGCCCTCGCAGAGCACGCGGACAGTCTCCTTGCTGACGAACCCGCCGTCGAACAGATCGCCGGGGCAGAGCACGAGGTCGACGTTCTCGTCGGCTGCCGTCTGCATCATGCCAACGAACACCCGGCGCAGCTCCTCCCGCCGTTTTTCCGCCACGGACGGCGGCAGCGAGGAGAAGGGGCTATCGAGATGCAAATCAGCGGTGTGGAAGATTTTTAACATAGGTTTCTATCTCCGAAATGTTGTGTTCTATTGCATATGAACGTATGCGGAATAAGTTCTTTGGCTTTGGCGGACGCACGTCGGAGAATAATCCGGCGAGAACCCGCCAAGGGCTCAGAAATCCTTTTAGTACATTATATCATAAACCTCCCCCCGTGGCAAGAGCCCCGCCGCCCTTCCCCGCAAAAAAGCACAATTTCCCAATCGGTATGGGCTATATCGATATTGATAATACCGATATGCAATATTAGCACTTGAAAACCCCAAAAAAGTGTGTTAGAATAGTTTCAGTAACAAGGAAGGAGGCTAACTATGCTCTCAAAAGCCACCATCGGCAGACTGCCGGGGTACCTCGAATACCTCAAAAGCCTGCCGCCGCGAACGGAATATATCTCTGCGACCTCCGTCGCCCGCGGGCTCAGGCTCGGCGAGGTTCAGGTGCGCAAGGATCTGTCCGCCGTGTGCGGGGGCGGCAAGCCCCGCGTCGGGTATAACGTCGGCGAGCTGTCCGCGGCGCTGCGTGCGGCGCTCGGCGAGAACTCTGAGTGCGAGGCGGTCATAGTCGGCGCGGGCAAGCTCGGCTCGGCGCTGCTCGGCTTCGGCGGCTTCGCCGATTACGGCATCACGCTCCGCCGCGCCTTCGACAACAACCCCGCCAAGCTGTCGGATGAAGTCCTACCGCTTGACAGCCTCCCGTCCTATTGCTCGCTGCACCAGGTCGAAATCGGCATAATAACAACGCCGCCTGCCGCCGCGCAAGGGGTCGCCGACCTGCTCGTGCGCAGCGGAGTCCGCGCTATCTGGTGCTTCTCCGCCGTCCGGCTGAACGTGCCGGGAAACGTCACGGTTCAGTACGAAAACATGGCGCCGTCGCTGGCGCATCTGCATCAGAAAGTCAAAATTACTCATTCAAACTGAGGAGGATTATATGGAAAATCAAGCAAGACCCGTCATTGACTGCGTCGAGGCACTGGAGGCGGCCATCTCCCGCGTCCGGGCCGCGCAGAAAAAGTTCGCGACCTACACCCAGGAGCAGGTCGACGCCATCTTCAAGGCGGCCGCAATCGCCGCAAACCAGGCGCGTATCCCGCTGGCCAAAATGGCCGTCGAGGAGACCGGCATGGGCGTTGTTGAGGACAAGGTAATCAAAAACAACTACGCCGCCGAGTACATCTACAACGCCTACCGTAACACCAAGACCTGCGGCGTCATCGAGGAGGACCGCGCCTACGGCATCAAGAAGATTGCCGAGCCGCTCGGCGTCATCGCCGCCGTCATCCCCACGACAAACCCCACCTCGACCGCCATCTTCAAAACCCTCATCGCGCTCAAGACGCGCAACGCCATCATAATCAGCCCCCACCCGAGAGCAAAGAAGTCCACCATCGCCGCCGCCCGACTTGTGCTTGAGGCCGCGGTTCGCGCAGGCGCTCCCGAGGGCATTATCGAATGGATCGACATTCCCTCTCTCGACATGACCAACCTCCTCATGAAGGAAGCCGACATCATCCTTGCCACCGGCGGCCCCGGCATGGTCAGGGCGGCTTATTCCTCCGGCAAGCCCGCGCTGGGCGTCGGCGCAGGCAACACGCCCGCCATCATCGACGACTCCGCCGACGTTGTGCTGGCTGTCAACTCCATTATCCACTCCAAAACCTTCGATAACGGCATGATCTGCGCCTCCGAGCAGTCCGTCATAGTGCTGGACGGCGTGTACGACGCAGTCAAGACCGAGTTTGCCGACCGCGGCTGCTACTTCCTCACCCCCGAGGAGACCGAGAAGGTCAGAAAAACCATTATCATCAACGGCGCGCTCAACGCCAAGATCGTCGGTCAGAAGGCCGCCAAGATCGCCGAGCTTGCCAACGTCCGCGTGCCCGAGGGCACCAAGATACTTATAGGCGAAGTCGAGAGCGTCGAGCTCTCCGAGGAGTTCGCGCATGAGAAGCTGTCGCCCGTGCTCGCAATGTACCGCGCGCACGACATCGAGGACGCCTTCTCCAAGGCCGAGCACCTCATCGCCGACGGCGGCTACGGCCACACCTCCTCCATCTACCTCAACGTCGCCACCGAGCAGGCAAAGCTCGACGAGTTCGCCGCAAGAATGAAGACCTGCCGCATACTCGTCAACACCCCCTCCTCGCAGGGCGGTATCGGCGACCTCTACAACTTCAAGCTCGCCCCCTCGCTGACGCTGGGCTGCGGCTCCTGGGGCGGCAACAGCGTGTCCGAGAACGTCGGCGTCAAGCACCTCATCAACATCAAGACCGTGGCCGAAAGGAGAGAAAATATGCTGTGGTTCCGTGCGCCTGAAAAGGTTTACATCAAGAAGGGCTGCCTGCCCGTCGCGCTCGACGAGCTGAAGACGGTCATGGGCAAAAAGCGCGCCTTCATCGTCACCGACAGCTTCCTCTACCAGAACGGCTACACCAAGCCCATCACCGACAAGCTCGACGAAATGGGCATCGTTCACACCACCTTCTTCAACGTCGCTCCCGACCCCACGCTCGGCTGCGCAAAGCAGGGCACCGAGCAGATGAACTCCTTCAAGCCCGACTGCATCATCGCTCTCGGCGGCGGCTCGGCCATGGACGCGGCCAAGATCATGTGGGTGATGTACGAGCACCCCGAGGTCGACTTTATGGACATGGCAATGCGTTTCATCGATATACGCAAGCGCGTCTACACCTTCCCCAAGATGGGTGAGAAGGCCTACTTCATCGCCATCCCGACATCGGCAGGTACCGGCTCCGAGGTCACGCCCTTCGCCGTCATCACAGACGAGCACAGCGGCATCAAGTACCCGCTCGCCGACTACCAGCTGCTGCCCAACATGGCCATCATCGACACCGATTTCCACATGAGCGCACCGCGCGGACTCACCGCCGCCTCCGGTATCGACGCCGTGACCCACGCACTCGAGGCCTACGCCTCCGTCATGGCCACCGACTACACCGACGGACTTGCAAAGCAGGCGCTCCAGACCATATTCACCTACCTGCCCCGCGCCTATGACAACGGTCAGACCGACGTCGAGGCACGCGAGAAGATGGCAAACGCCGCCACCATGGCCGGTATGGCGTTCGCAAACGCCTTCCTCGGCGTCTGCCACTCCATGGCGCACAAGCTCGGCGCGTTCCACCACCTGCCGCACGGTATCGCAAACGCGCTCATGATCGAGCAGGTTCTGCGCTTCAACGCGGCTGAGGCTCCCGTCAAGATGGGCACCTTCTCGCAGTACGACCACCCGCACACGCTGGCGCGCTACGCTGAGATCGCCGACACGCTCGGCCTCGGCGGCAACGACGACACCGAGAAGCTCGAGAACCTCATCAAAGCAGTGAACGAGCTCAAGACCCGCGTCGGCATCAAGGCCACCATCCGCGACTACAACATCGACGAGGCCGACTTCCTCGCCCGCCTCGACGAGATGACCGAGCAGGCCTTCGACGACCAGTGCACCGGCGCTAACCCGCGCTACCCGCTCATGAGCGAGATACGCCAGATGTACCTCAACGCCTACTACGGCACATCCACCTTCGCCGAGCCCGCCATGCCCACCGCCGAGACTCTTCCCGTCGAGGAGGACTCCCGCGACTTCAAGCAGGCGTACCGCAAGGCACACAGCACAATAAGCAAAGCATAAGGAGGTAACACAATGAAGCTCGACAGAATTATCGCAGTCAGAAACAACAAGACCGTCTATCGCGACGGCGACCTCTGCATGAAGGTGTTCGACGCCACCTACTCCAAGGCAGACGTCCTCAACGAGGCATTAAATCAGGCTCGCGTCGAGACGACCGGCCTCAACGTCCCCAAAATCCGCGAGATCACTGTCATCGACGGCAAGTGGACCATCGTCACCGATTACATCAAGGGCAAGACCCTCGCCCAGATCATGGCCGAGGATCCCGAGAACAAGGATAAGTACATCGCACGTCTGGTCGACATACAGCTCGAGGTGCAGTCCAAGACCTGCCCCGGCCTTACCTCTCTGCGCGACAAGATGAACCGCAAAATTTCGACCACCGATTTCGATGCCACCACCCGCTACGACCTGCACACACGTCTTGACGCCATGCCGCGCCACACCAAGCTGTGCCACGGCGACTTCAACCCCTCCAACATCATAATCACCGACGCAGACGAGGCCTACATCCTCGACTGGTCGCACGCAACGCTCGGCAATGCGTCGGCAGACGCCGCCCGCACCTACCTGCTCTTCTGGCTCGCCGGCGACATCGACGGCGCCGAAAAGTATCTCGACACCTTCTGCCGCAAATCCGACACCGCCCGTCAGTATGTTCAGAAATGGATGCCCATCGTGGCCGCCTCTCAGTCGGTCAAAGGCAATGAAAAAGAGCGCGAGTTCCTCCACAGCTGGGTGAACGTCGTCGATTATCAGTAAAGGAGAATAGAAATGAAGGTTACAGTTTGCATCGGTTCTTCCTGCCACATCAAAGGCTCCCGTCAGGTAGTCGAGGAGCTTCAGTATCTCATCAACGACAACGGACTCGGCGATAAGGTCGAGCTGGGCGGCACCTTCTGCATGGGTCGCTGCCAGGAGGGCGTCTGCGTCACCGTGGACGACGCCTTCTTCTCCGTCTCCCCCGACACGGTAAAAGAATTCTTCGAAAAGGAAATCAAGGCCCAGATATGATATTCGTTGAGGTTTGTGTCGGCAGCTCCTGCCACCTCAAGGGCGCGCCCGAAATTGTCGAGCAGCTGCAGCGCCGCATCGCCGAGGAGAAGCTCGAGGATGACATCCTCCTCTCCGGCAGCTTCTGCACCGGCCGCTGCAACCGCGTCGGCGTGACCATCACCGTCGGTGACGACGTTTACACCGGCATCACGCCCGAAACCTTCTCCGATTTCTGGCGCGACACCATAATTCCCGCACTCGAGAAATCAAAGGAGGCTTGAATATGGTCAGCTGTCTCACGCTCAAAAAGTCCAACTGCAAAAACTGCTACAAATGCATACGCCACTGCCCGGTGAAGTCCATCCGCTTCTCGGGCAACCAGGCACATATTATCGAGGAGGAATGTATTCTCTGCGGTCAGTGCTTTGTCGTCTGCCCGCAGAACGCCAAGCAGATCGTCGACGAGACCGAGAAGGTCAGGGTGCTCATTCAGTCGGGAGACCCCGTCTATGTCAGCCTTGCGCCCTCGTTCATCGCCAACTATCAGGGCATCGGCATACGCGGAATGCGCAAGGCGCTCCGGGAGCTCGGCTTCGCCGACGTCGAGGAGACCGCCATCGGCGCTACCATCGTCAAGAACGAGTACGAAAAAATGCTCGCCGACGGCACGCGCGACGTCGTCATCTCCTCCTGCTGCAACTCGATAAATCTGCTTATCGAGAAATACTTCCCCTCTCTGCTGCCCTCTCTCGCCGACATACTCTCGCCCATGCAGGCGCACTGCTCCGAGATACGGCGGCGCGTCCCCAACGCAAAGACGGTGTTCATCGGCCCCTGCGTCTCCAAAAAGGAGGAGGCGCAGCGCTATGACGGCATCGTCGACGCCGTGCTCACCTTCGAGGAGCTGACCAACTGGCTTCAGGCCGAGCGCATCCCGCTCGAGCCCGACATGGACGCCGACGATGCCAGCCGCGCGCGTTTCTTCCCCACCACCGGCGGCATACTCAAGACCATGGCGCAGAACACGCCCGGCTACACCTACATGGCGCTGGACGGCGTCGAGAACTGCATCGCCGCGCTGCGCGAGGTGCAGAACGGCGGCATTAACAAGTGCTTTATCGAGATGTCGGCCTGCATAGGCAGCTGCGCGGGCGGCCCCGTCATGGAGAAATACCACCGCGCGCCGGTGCTCGACTACATAGCCGTCGCCAACTACGCCGGCGCGCGCGACTTTGAGGTCGAGCAGCCCGACAGCCTCGCGCTCAAGAAGTCGTTTGCGCCCATCGAGGTGCACACGCAGAAGCCGTCCGAGTCGGAGATTGCCGAGATTCTGCGCAAGATGGGCAAAACCCGCCCCGAGGACGAGCTCAACTGCGGCTCCTGCGGCTACAACACCTGCCGCGAGAAGGCCGTCGCCATCTACAACGGCAAAGCCGAAATCTCCATGTGCCTGCCCTACCTCAAGGACAAGGCCGAGAGCTTCTCCGACTGCATCGTCAACAACACGCCCAACGGCCTCATCGTCGTCAACGACGCGCTCGAGGTGCAGCAGATAAACGAGGCCGCGCGCAAGATAATGAACATCCGCCGCGCCTCCGACGTGCTCGGCGACCAGCTCATCCGCATTCTCGACCCCACTCCCTTCCTGAAAGTGCTCGAGACCAAGCGCGGCATACGCGACTCGCGTACATACCTCGCGGAGTACGGCAAGTACGTCGAGCAGACCATAGTCTACGACGCGACCTACCACATGCTCGTCTGCATCATGCGCGACGTGACCGACGAGGAAAACGAGCGCGAGAAGAAGGAGAGCATCAGCCGTCAGACGGTTGAGATCGCCGACAAGGTGGTCGACAAGCAGATGCGCATAGTCCAGGAGATAGCCTCGCTGCTCGGCGAGACCGCCGCGGAAACCAAAATCGCACTGACCAAGCTGAAGGAGAGTATAACCGATGAATGATCTGTGTGCCGACATCGGCTGCAAAAGTATAAATCACTACGGTGAGCAGCTGTGCGGCGACCATGTCGACATCGTCGAGCAGAGCGAGGGCTCGACCGTCATAGTTCTGGCGGACGGGCTCGGAAGCGGCGTCAAGGCGAGCATTCTCTCAACGCTGACCTCAAAAATCATTTCCACCATGATGGCCGAGGGGCTGACGCTCAACGACTGCGTCGAAACCATCGCGCAGACGCTGCCCATCTGCTCCGTCCGCGGCGTCGCCTACTCCACCTTCACCATAATGCACATAGTCGACAACCGCGAGATCGAGCTGATACAGTACGACAACCCGCTGACCATCGTCATACGCGGAGGGCAGAATTACGACTACCCCAAAACCGAGATGACAATCGGCGGCAAGAAGATATATCAGTCGGTCATAAAGCTGGAGGAGGACGATGTCTTTGTCGCCATGAGCGACGGCTGTCCTCACGCCGGCATCGGCACCGCCTACAACTTCGGTTGGAAGCGCGAGGACATAATCGGCTATATGGAGGCCGTCTGCGCAGGCGGGTACGCCGCGAAAACGCTCTCCACCATGCTCATCGATGAGGTCAACCGCCTCTACGGTGAGCGTCCCGGCGACGACGCGACCGCCTGCGTGGTCAAAATCCGCCGCCGCGTGCCCATGAATCTGCTGTTCGGCCCGCCCCGCGACCGCGACGACTGCAACCGCATGATGTCGCTGTTCTTCTCGAAGGAGGGCAAGCACATCGTCTGCGGCGGCACGACATCGTCGATTGCGGCAAAGTATCTCGGCAAGCCGGTCAAGGCGAGCCTCAGCTTTGTGCGCAGCGACGTCCCGCCGACCGCCGAGATTGAGGGCGTCGACCTCGTCACCGAGGGCGTTATCACCATAAACAAGGTGGTCGAGTACGCTCACGACGCGCTCGGCGACAACACGCTCTACGAAAAGTGGAGCTACGGTCAGGACGGCGCGTCGCTCATCTGCCGCATGCTGTTTGAGGAGGCGACCGACATCAATTTCTTCGTCGGCCGCGCCGTCAACCCCGCACACCAGAACCCCGACCTGCCGATAAACTTCAATATTAAAATGAATCTCGTCGAGGATCTGTCGGCGTGTCTCAAAAAAATGGGCAAGCGCATAAAGGTCAGTTATTTCTGAGGTAGAAACATGAGAAAGTTTGATACAAAGGTACAATACCTTAAATACAAGGTACTGCGCGAGGTCGCGCGCGAGGCCTGGGCTGACCGCCTCGCCACCACCGCCATCGACATACCCAAAACCATAGTCCCGGGCAAGGAACCCACCATGCGCTGCTGCGTTTACAAGGAGCGCGCCATACTTGCCGAGCGCGTCAAGATCGCCATGGGCGGCGACGCCGCCAATCCCAACGTCATCGAGGTCATCGACATAGCCTGCGACGAGTGCCCCATGGGCGGTTACGAGGTCACAAACGCCTGCCGCGGCTGTCTCGCACACCGATGTGAGGACGTCTGCCGCTTCGGCGCGCTCACCTTCGACGCGGCGCACGTGGCGCACATCGACAAGTCCAAATGCCGCGAATGCGGTGCCTGCTCGCGCGTCTGCCCCTACAGCGCCATTCACCATTACAGCCGTCCCTGCGAGACGGCCTGCAAGGTCAAGGCCATCTCGATGGGCGACGAAAAGCAGGCCTGCATCGACAACAGCAAGTGCATCTCCTGCGGCGCCTGCGTCTACCAGTGCCCCTTCGGCGCAATCACCGACAAGTCCTACATACTCGACGTCATAAAGCTGCTCAAGGGCAGCCACGACGGACAGGATTACAAGGTCTATGCCATTGTCGCGCCGTCGATTTCGAGTCAGTTCACCTACGCAAAGCTCGGTCAGGTCGTGACCGGACTGCGCGAGCTCGGCTTCCACACGGTGGTCGAGGCGGCGCTCGGCGCTGACATGGTCGCGCAGGCAGAGTCGCGCGAGCTCGCCGAGAAGGGCTTCCTCACCAGCTCCTGCTGCCCCGCCTTCGTCGACTATATCGAGAAGAGCTTCCCCGACCTGCGCTCCTTCGTCTCACACAACCTCTCGCCCATGGCGACGATTGCAAAGTACATCAAGGAGCACGAGGAGGGCTGTAAGACCGTCTTCATCGGCCCCTGCACGGCCAAGAAAATGGAGGTGCAGAAGGACGAGGTGCGCAAATATGTTGACGCCGCCATGACTTTTGAGGAGCTTCAGGCGCTCTTCGACAGCCGCGACATCGACATCACCACGCTCGGCGAGGGCGTGCTCGACAACGCCTCCTATTTCGGACGCATATTCGCCCGCAGCGGCGGTCTTACCGACGCGGTGGCCGAGGGACTGCGCGAGCAGGGACTTGATTTTCTGCTCAAGCCCTGCGCCTGCGACGGCATCGAGCAGTGTAAAATCGCTCTGCTCCAGAAGAGCAAGGGTCGCCTCGATGCCAACTTCATCGAGGGCATGGCCTGTGTCGGCGGCTGCATCGGCGGCGCCGGCTGCCTGACCCACGGCGAGAAAAACAAAGCCGAGGTCGACAAATACGGCAAGGAAGCATTCGAAAAGACAATCGCGGATGCGGTTTCGATGTTGAAGTGATAAAAAACGCAAAATACCCGACCAACGTCGGGTATTTTGCGTTTTTGTTTGTCAGCCCGTTATCTCGTGAAACTCGCCGAAGCCGGTCTCGCGGTCACCGCCGGACTGCAAAGCGTCGCCGTCCGGCGTGGTTTCGCCGTCGGTGCTGTCTGTCGTCCCGGCGGTGGTTTCCGCGGGCTTTGAGGGTTCCGCGGTCGTCACGGGGGGCTCGGCAGGTCTGGTGTCTGCTGTAGTGTCCGCGTCGGTGTCTGTCAGCGGAGTTGTCTCGGGGGGCGCTGCCGTGGCTGTCTCTGGGGTTGTCTCCGAATGGAGCCCGGAGGGCGTCCCGGACGGCTGCGCGGCGGCATCGTCTTTGGTCGGCTGCACCGTGCTCTCGCGCGGGACGGGGTCGGCGGATGTACCGTCCCCGACACCGCCGCCCGCGCAGGAGGCCGCCGTCAGCAATAGCGCTGCGACGACGCCCATCGCGAAAATCTTACCAGCGGAACTCATCACCGTTTCCGAACAGCTTTTCGCTCAGGCCGCCGCTCGTCATGATAACATCGCGCGTATCAAAAGCAAGCACCGTTATCATCGGCTTTTCGTAAGCCTCCCTGCCGTCTTTGCCCGGCACGTTTTTGTTGTTAATCATTGCGACACGACCCCGCTTTCAGATACTGTTATTGTGTGCGCGCCGGCGTAGACCTTAGCGCCGATCCTGTTGACGACGTAGGGATTTACGTTAAACACGACCTCCGTGCCGCCGGGAACGCCGCTTATGGAGATGGCGAACAGGTACTTGCCCTCGTTGGCCGTGACCGCCGTGATCGTCTTACCGTCGGGAGTCGTGCCGTTGAGCGACTTGTAGACCGTGTTTGTGTTGCTTGTCCAGCTCTTGTGCCCGACGGCCTCCAGATCAAAGCCTACGGACGTGTATTTGGTCAGCGAGTCCACCTCGGCCGCGAAACGTATCCGGTAGGTGTCTGCGGAGGTAAGACCCTCGGTTCCGGTCGTCTGGTAGCCGCGGAGGACGACGTCCTCAAGCCCTTCAAACGCGATGCCGGAGGCCTTGGCGTATATCTGGGCGGTGGAGGGATGCTCGGCGTCGCCCGTCCACGAGTGAATGGTCAGACCCTCGACGGGCTTGTCCGACTCGGTTTTGTCGTCATAGAACATTCCGAGCGTGGCCCCGGCGATGGCGGGCGTGCCGTAAATCGTGACGCTCTTCAGCGCCGTGCAGCCGTAGAGAGCATAAAACTCCGAGTTGCTGTCGCCGATTTTGGTCACGGTCTCGGGGATTATGACCGTCTCGACGGCCGTGTTGTCCATAAATGCGCCGTAGTAATACGTCTTTTTGCCGACCTTCTCGCTGTAACCCGTGATTGCGGTCACGGTGTACTCGACGCCGTCAACCTCGTAGCTCGGCGCGATGTTGACATCGGCCGCGCTGCCCGTATACTCGGTGATGGTCAGCTCGCTGCCGGACGTTGTGTAGGTGAAATCGGACAGCGGCGTGTATTCGGAGGCCGCGGAGATGTTCACGCCGCCCGAAACCACCGTCGCGGGTATGGAAACGGAGCCGTTTTTGAGGACGACCTCGCACCCGACTGCGGAGAGACCGCTTGCCGCGTCGTCCTTAACCTTAAATGACATTCTGAAAATGTCGCCGTTTATGTCGGTGCTGTCGGAGAATGCGGCAACGCCGTTCTTCTCGGCCATGCTCCAATCCGCCAGCGCCGTTTTCTCGAGCAGCCATTCGGCCTCGGTAAGCTCAAGGCTGCTTTCGTCCCACTCGGGGAGTATCATGATGGACTTTATGCTGTCGCAGCCCGCGATTGAGACCGTGACGGTCACATTCTGCCCCGGCGCGGCGTTGACAGTGCCAACTGACACTGTCGCCGCCTCCGCGGACGTCGCCTGCGCGCCGACGCTCAGATTGCATATCATGAGCGCTGCCAGCAAAACGTACAAAACAAATTTTTTCATTTCTGACTCCTCTGCGATGCCAACGGGTATCTGTCAGGCATCAGGGTGTAGCGCAGCAGGTAGATAGCGTCGTCGCTGTCGACGAAGCCGTCGCCGTTCATGTCGCCGTCCTGGTTGATAGGATACCGGTCGTTCATAAGCGTGTGGCGCAGCAGGTAAATGGCGTCGTCGCTGTCGACGAAGTCATCGCCGTTGACGTCGCCGCGGGCCACATTGCTGACCGTAACAACGCCGGGAATGACGATAAGCTCGATAGCGGTCTCGCCGCCGCTTGCCACCTTTTGTCTCACAGCCGTTGCGAAATCGATGACGTAGTCGCCGGGCTGTGCATCATCCTTGACCCTGAACGTCAGGGTGAGTATCTTGCCGTTTGAATCCTTGTTAGCCGAGTAAGCCAGCGTGGCTATCTCGTTTTCCTGATCCCAGTCGCTTATTGCAGCGCCCGAAACAGTCCACTCGCCGCTCACCAGCTCGAACACGTCGGTGTTGTAGTAAAGGTCGTTGATGAGGATGGATTTTATTACGGGCATGTTCTTAAGCGTGAGATCGATGGTGAAAGTGTTGCCGGAGCGCACCTGCACGTTGTCGAACGTGATCTGGGGAGCCGTCTCTCTTGCGTTCTCGGTCAGCTCGCTGTACTCGTAGCCGCAAACGCAGGCGTAGTGGTAATACTCGATGCCGTCCTCGGTAACTATCGTGCGCTCAAACACGTGCTCGGACTTGCAGACCGCGTTGCAGCAGCTGTAAGTCGAGTGGCGGTTCTCGGTTCCGCCGTTGACCAGCTCCTGACCGTAGTGGTTGTTGGGGTCGCTTTCGCCGAACGAATAGTATTCGGTTCCGACCGCGCCGCAATCAGCGCAGGCGTAGTAATAAACAGCGGACGACAGGCAGTTCGCGGCGGATTTCAGGTATTTCTCGCTCTGAATCTTGCTTGTGAACGAGTGGCTCTTTGCGGGCACCGTCACGCTGTACGTGTAGCCGCACTCGCAGCTGTACTCAATCTCGCCGTCCTCGGTGCAGCTTGCCTCTTTGATCACTGTCTTTGTGAGTGAGTGGTTGGTGGAAACGGAAGCGTCGCAGCAGTCATATTTGGTGTGCTGATCGGCCGTTCCGGCGTTTATGACATGTCCCTCGTGATTATTGCTGTCGATGGCGAGCGCGACGGTGTAGGAATATCCGCACTCGCAGGTATAGGTTCCGATGCCCTCGTGCAGGCAGGTGGGAGCGGTGGTGACTGCATAGCTGAAGCTGTGCTCGCTCACCGTCTCGCCGCAGCAGGGGTAGGTTGAGTGAACGTCAACCGTGCCGGTATGTACCGCCTGAGCGGTGTGGTTGTTGGGGTCTATCGCGATCTCAGCCTCGATAAAGTCGCTGTGACCCTCCTCGGTGCAATACGCGCGCTTCAGACCCGTGCTCGTGCAGGTCGCATGAGTGACGATCTGCCACTCGCCGTAGGTGTGTCCGACGTCGTCATTAGCGTTCTTCCCGCAGCAGCTCCAGCTGAAGTCTATGCCGTTGTCGCTGACTATCTGGCCGGTGTGGTTGTGCGAGTCGATGTCAAGGATGGTGCCCTCGGAAAGTATCTCGCCGCACTCGTTGCACACAGTGTCGCCGGTGTAGCCGTAGTCGGTGCAGGTGGCGGGTTCAACGGATGTCAGCGAGTAAGCACTCTCGCTCAGCTCGCTCACCGTAAGGTGAACGTACGCATTTTTGCTCTGGCTGTAAACAGAATACTTACAAACGACCTGAGCGGTAAACCGTGCGGTCTTTCCGCCATACGAGACGGTCACTGTCTTGCTGCCGATCTCGTCAAAGGATACATCCCCGACGGTGAAATCCGTGATCTCGCGTCTTGTGCCGTCGTGGTAGTAAGCGTAAACGGTGATACCCTTCATATCCAATTTATCGTTTATGCCATATACTGTCTTATCCGGAGTCTTATATACTTCAATATCCGTAAGTACTTTTTCCGGAGGCTTTACGGTAAATGTTGTTGAGAAGCCGTGCCACGAAACCGTAACAGTTTGTTCACCGGTAATTTGAGGGTCATATCCGCTTATCGAATAATTATTCAACATCATCTCTGAACCACTCTCGTACACCGCACAAACTTTCAGCCCAGCAATGTTAAGTTCTTCGCCTTCGTAGTACTCTCTCTTCGCAGGCTCGGTTACGATCTTTATACCGGAAATTCCGGCCAATCTCAAATTACCATTTGCTCTAATCCAGTTGCTGTTCAAAGCAAAGGAATTCAGATCTGTCTTGCAGTTGGCAGTTTCTGCTAAATTATAACCCCACAAATCATATGCTCCGCTACCGGGTTGTGCCAATGTGTATTTATCGTCATTTGATTCAGCCCATGCTTTAATTGAAGAATCGTTAGCATAACAATTTTTTATAACGCCGCCATACTGAATTCGCTCGGCAATGCCTCCGGCACGTGCGAACGGATATGCCCAGTTGTTCTTTGTCTTTTTACCTGTTATCGTGCTAGTAGCTTTTTCTCCCTTCTTTCCGTAGCCATATGCCACTGCCTCAATTGTGTTAGACACCGATGACACATCTTCTATATACCCCGCACTGGATGCTGCTACTATACCACCTGCAATAGCGTAATTATCGTCACCGGAATTTTTCACAGTATTCATAAGCGAATAAACTACCGAATTAGAAACAGAACACTTTACTATTGTAGCATAGTTATGCCCAACAAGGCCGCCCACCTGACACCAAGCATCTCCGTCATTGTTTATGTCATTCAGCTCGCCGTAGACATACGCCTGATTCACGTGACAGTTTTCAATCAGGTTGCTGTTTGCGCCTGCTATAGCACCGAGATATGAATTATCACAATTTTTATCGATGTTCAATTCATTTCGTGCCGACACCATATGTACAGCATGCCCGTCAAATCCGGTATAAGTTTCACCTCCGGCATTGTTTACAGGATTACCGATGGTGAGGTTTTTGATCGTTCCGTAGTTTATACCCACGAATCCACAATATCCGTCCGTGCTGTTGTGAAATTTGAAACCGGTTATGTTATAGCCGTTTCCGTCGAATGTTCCGACTAACTTAGGTATCATCGTGAAGTCTGCACCATAGTAGTTTATGCTGTTTGTCAGCATAAAGTAGTATGATTCTCCGTAATACCCCGGAGTATACGCAAGCATCGACAAGTCTCCGCTGGTGGATATAAGGAACGGGCGTGCTTCGGTTCCGTAGCCGCCAAGCGAGAAATCGCTTGATTCGGGCTTGATCTCAAATGTGATATAGCCCAAATGCACACTACCCAGACTACCCGCATTGGTTTTTGGATATGCGACCACTGTAAATCTTCCGCTTGTGACATCTTTTACAGTAACTACACCAGCTCTATCAATTGTCGCATATTCATTTTCCAATACCTTTGTACTATTTGCGTTGTCAGGATCATTAACGAGGAAAAATTGCAAATCAAAGTTGCCGTATTTCCAAACATTTTCGTCCTTTATGCGATTCAAATAGATTGTCGATTTTGGCGCGACATAGTTCCCCGACGTACGAGACGAAACCGGAACGTCCGCCACAATGCCATAGGGATTTTGATAGTAAAAACTATCCATGAGACGGCTTGCATCTTCGCTTCTCTCATATCCGGCAGGCAGTCTCACATCAATCTCACCGGGAATTTCGTCAAATGCACCGGCATATAGCTCAATAGAACTATCGCATTCAGACGCATCAAATGTTTTTATACCGGAACACAAATGAAAAGCATTATTTTTAATTGTTTTCACGGTTTTCGGTATCATCAAGGTCCCGGTAAACGAAGAACACTTTTGAAATGCACTGCAACCAATAATCTCAACCGTTTCCGGCAAAACCAGAGTGCCCGTAAGCGAAGTCATTTCTGAAAAAGCATAATCGCCAATCTCTGTGATTTTGCAATCGTCCGCAAACACCAAATATTTGCAGTTGTCCTTGATGGCATCCCAGTCAACAAGCGTATTGCGTCTCCAATTGCCGTCTAAAGCTCCGCAGCCTTTGACCAGCAGCTTACCACTATCGTAAGTTATAACCTGATAATCACCAGTCGCCTCGTTATAATTCGAGTACACCACGTACTTGTCATACTTGTTATGTATATCATTGTTGGCTTGCCGAACTATGGAGCCGTAGATGCTGTCGCTCATGTGGTGGTTGTAGAAGTTTATCTTAAGGTCTGCCAAAATGGAAGCGACGCCGCCGACTGTGGCAATCAAGTACCACTTCCCCGACTTACTCAAAATCGGCTGCTTGTCTCTCCAATTTGAGCTGCCTGATGTGTACTTTAAATCCAAGCCCTCACGATATCCCTTCCCATCAGAAACACCAGTTATATCACACGCAATAAGTATCGGCGACATCACTAAACGAAGGTTTCTATCACTCGAAATTCCATAGCCGGATTTAGGAACCCAGTCGTTGTTATTTATGAAGTTGAAAACATTGCTCGCCTTAGATTTGTTAACCGTATCAGCAGAGCAGGTCAGCGGGCTTGCAAATGTATACGCAACTGTCTGATCTGCCGCAGATTTACCGGCATAATTGAACTCATTAATGAATTCACTCGTAAAAATGTTTGCAACACCAGCGCCAAGACTATGGCCTGTAACAATCATCGAGTAATCCGGCGACTCGCACATTCTCTGCAAGTATGTCTGGAAATCAACGGAAGAACCGTCCCCGAGAGAATATACCGCATTAGAAGTTAATTTTTCATAATGTTTACGCGCTGCGCCATAAAAACCGCTATGATATCCGTTTTTATCCGCAAAAAACATGTCAGTAAACCATGTTTGCCACTGGCTTGATTGCGTCCCTCGAAATGCAATTAATACGATATGCTTATCTCTGCCGTCGACTTGGTAATTTAAGATGCAAGTAACAATTCCGCAAGAAGGCACCCAGTCGGGGTAGTAAGCATAAATGCTCGAGGGGTTTTTATTTCCCCACAATCCATTGAAATTCTGGTACTCTGCATCATCCAGCAGTGTAAACGAGGAAAACAGCTCCTGTCTTTCGTGCTCTTTTCCGAAAAAGTCTTCAACGGCCACATAAAAGCTATACGCCATCTCCGCCGTCTTCGCATTATACACCGCCTTCCCATCGATGGATTCAATGAGGAACGGTGTGTAGTCGCCCTCATTGTAGCTTGTTTCTGCCGCGGAAACCGATAAGATTCCCATCGGCAGCAGCAATATCACCATTAATACTGCCATAAAACCCGCTAAGAACTTTGTAGATACTGCCTTTTTCATTTCTGTCCGCCTTTCTTGATGATTTTTCACCTATTACTATAGTAAGTGAACATCTCGCCTTATTTCGGCTGCCTTTATGCCAAAATTCGATATAAATTCGCCTTCTTTTGAAAAATTATGTACTTTGGTGTTGACTTTTTGTTTTGCCCATGATATAATCTTTATGTATACAAGCACTTGTTATAGTAATAGATGATAATTAAAGCAATTTCCCCAACCTGTTCATCGCCTCGTGTTTATGCGGCATCAGGCTGTGCGCGTAGCGGTTCAGCGTGACGACCGGGTTCTTGTGCCCGAGTATCTCGGCCAGCGTCCGGACGTCCATGCCGCACTCCAGCGCCCGCGTCGCGAACGTGTGCCGCAGCGCGTGAAAGCCGTGGTGCGGTATGCCGAGCTTTTTCAGCAACCGGCTGAAGCTATACTGATACGACCGCACCAGCTGCATTTTTTCCCCGCCCACCACAAACGTGGATCGGGATTTTTTCTTTTGCTCGCGCAAAAGCGGCAGTATCTGCCTCTGGAGCGGGATGACGCGGCAGGAGTTCGCCGTTTTCGGCGTGTCGGTGATCCGACGGTAGCCCTCCTCGGTCTTGGCGTCGTGGCAGGTCTTTGTCACGGAAAGCTCGCTCTTGGCGAAGTCTATATCCGACCACTCAAGTGCGAGCAGCTCACCGATCCGCAGCCCTGTATAAAGGCAGAGTATGATTCCGAACATTTTCGGGCGTTTGTCGTTCAGAACCGCCTGCTCGATGCGCTTCTGCTCGGCGGGCGTGAAGCATTCCACCTGCTTTTCCTTCGCCCGCGGGCGTCTGATCTTGTCCGCCGTGTAGCTCTCGAGGCAACCGAGGCTGTACGCGACCCGCAGCGAGTTTTGCATCACCGTGATGACAGAGTTCACGGTATTGGCTGACAGGCCGTTGCCTGTCAGCAGGTTCCCGCGCTCCATCAGCTCCGAGACGTACCGCTGCAGCGCCAGCGGCGTGAGCTCCTCAAGCTCGCAGTCGCCGAATTTCGGCAGGATGTGCCGCATGACCAGCCCGCGGTACAGGCTGTAAGTTTTTTGTTTGGCCGCGGGCTTGACGTAGTGCTCCAGCCACTCGTGAAACCAGTCTTTTGTTTTCATAGTTTGACGCTCCTTTTGTGTTATGATTATATTGTACCAGCAGAACCGGATTTGCTTGCAGCGCTACGAAAAAACGCGGCTGAAATCAGGAAAAAGGCGCAAAACAAAAAGCGCCCTGGGGGGCGCTTTTTGTTCTGGCGGAGAAGGAGAGATTTTGAACTACATTTTGCGGCGTCGGACGGTCTGAACCGTTTGTACTCTGAAACCGGCCGCAAAATAATCAATTTCGCTGCGCGAAATTGAAAGAGTCCAAACCGGATCCTCTTTCTCCGCCAAAACAAAACGCTCCCCAAAGGGTGGCACCATTAGGGAAACAGGCGTAGGCGAAATGCTTACGCCTGTTTTCTTGTCTTTTACGGCAACTCTATTTCACCTACGTGGGTTAGAAATATTGTTACTGTTCTTTTGTATCCGCTTTCAGTTTTTACCTTTTCGGAAACAATAATTTTGTCTATTAACAACCTTACTATTTCGGGAGTAAGTTTATTTATCCTTCCCGTTTTGACGACAACCGAAACGAAATTATTTATATTGTCGTTTATCTCGTCATAGCGTTCTATTTCGCACT
>CAVIBA010000018.1:19462-20656 GCA_963640785.1 Bulleidia sp. | reverse complement strand
GCCAATCTCTCCGCCGCAGTCCATCACAAACCATACCCGTTCCGCGCCAACCAGTTCGGTTTTGGAAATCCATTCAGATACGACACGCGGAATGCGCCATGCATACGTTGGCGTAATAACAATGATACGTTGTCCTGTCTGCACCTGTGAATTGTTATTCGCTTTGATTTTTTCATTCAGGTCTATCATTTCTTCCTGCAATGCATCTGCGATACGCCTTGCAATATAACGGCTGTTGCCGGTTCCGGAAAAGCAGAAAATCATATATAAACACCTCCGAAAATTCCGATTTATCGACATCTTATTATATCATAAATCTTCCCATTTTTCAACCGCTTCCGCTCACATTCCGCCCATGCCCTGATCCGTGTCCTGCAGGACATCTTCCATGGTATAACCTTCTTCCATACAGACAAAGCCGAGACCTTCCACAAATTCGCCGTCATTGTTTTCCTTGTTTGGGCGGATTTCAATTATTTCATTGGTAGATGATCCCACTCATGACGATTTCCTCAGCAACAAACTTGCAAGAATTCATCTGCGCTACCCATTCAAGTGGAACGGCAACTTTCAGTTTTTCATCAATGTCACGGGATTTAGCGAGCCGAGCGGTGATCAACCGCACCTGTTCTTTTGCCGTAATGTCGATGTCATGAAGATACGCATTCAACCGACACTGCGTCAAAAGTGTGGTGTAGGTACCTTTCCGATGCTCCTTTATGAATGCAAGGCGTAAACTTCCGTATTTGCCGATGGGGTAGTGTGTTTGTTCTGGCAAAACGAATTCGGGGTAGAGTATACCATCGTGTTCGGTATAGCTGATCTCAAAGCTGTTGTCAATGCCGTCATCTCTCTCGCGGTCGTTTCTGAAAATGCCATTTTCAAAGTTTTTGTTTTTGTTGTTATTTGTGTGCTTCATTACAGTAACCTCTTTTTTAATTTGTTTTTATTTACTGTAATTCGTCCGCATCTGACAACCAATCATTTTGCGATTTTGTTCTTGAAACCGCTTTGGGGCACCTGCTTTATCGCAGGTGCCCCATCGGGCGGCTTTTTTGCCAAATTAAATGTTGTGCTTTTTTACAGAGAGTTTTATTTCCACTATGCATAAGAATGATGCCATGGTTAGCTTTTTTACTGCTGTTCAAGACCGCATCTTTTGGTTTGTCGGCGAATCGTCAAGTGAAATACAGC
>CAVIBA010000018.1:0-19452 GCA_963640785.1 Bulleidia sp. | reverse complement strand
CGATTTTGTTCTTGAAACCGCCTTGGGGCACCTGCTTTATCGCAGGTGCGCCATGGGGTGCCTTTTGTTTTGGCTTTCCCGCCCTCGGATTCGCCCATCGCAGTTTTGCTTTGCAAAACTGTTGTTTTGGCGGAAGTTTGCGCATATGAGCAGTTCCGGCGGACGAGAGCCAAAACGTGGTTCAGAATCCTGTCGGGCAGGCCAAAAATCCGAAAGCGAAGCTTTCGGATTTTTCATTTGTGCCGCAGGCACAACATCATTTGCGTGCAACGCACGCAACATCATTTAACCGCAGGCTAACATCGTTTTGCCGCCCCGGCACAAATGAATGATGTTGAGGCTTCGCCTCAAATGAAGTTGCGCCTGCGGCGCAAATGGTGTGCTGCGCAATGAAGTTGCGCTTCGCGCAAACGGAATTGGATCGGCAGAGTTGCATGCTGAAATTTGGTTGATTTTTGCTTTAAAGTATGGTATAGTTATGCTGAGAAGGGCGGTGATGTTGTGAGAGAAGATGAGCTGGGTGATCTTTCAATGGAGCTATCTGTTGAAATTTTGCAGTTAGTCAAAGAATTACGTGCAAAACATGAAAACATTATCTCTAATCAGATAGGAAGAAGCGCAACGAGCATTTGTGCCAATATCGCCGAAAGCAAATACGCTCATGGTCGCGCTGACTTTATTGCAAAGCTTGAAATTTCGCTTAAAGAGACCAATGAAACTGGCAAGTGGCTTGAAATGCTATGGAAAAGCAAATACATTGACGGGCAGAGATACAAATAGCTTGATCGCAAGTGTTACACGATAAGATTTTTGCTCGTAAACTCTATCACGACAACCAAACGAAATCTTGCTAAAAGTCAGAATCATTGAGATATAAAATTTAGTACGCCGTCAATAGATCTTAGGCTCATTATACTAGTCCCCCAAAGGCACCCATCGGGGTGCCTTTTGTTTTTTCTGCCCTTGAATTCTCCCACAAAAAATCCCACCCCTATTGACAACCACTCCCACCAGCAGTATAATAAAATTACACATGTAACGCTACGCCCGACATCTTAAAGGAGCCCCCATGCCAAGAGATTTTTTGTTCACCAAAGAAGAAATATTAAAAGCCGCGGTTGATTTGACGCGGGAGAAGGGGTTCGCGACGGTTTCTGCCCGCGCGCTGGGGGAAAAGCTCGGCACGTCGTCGCGGCCGGTGTTCAGCCATTTTGGAAATATGGCGGGGGTGCAGAGCGGGATTATCGACGCGGCGAATGAGATTTATCAGTCCTTCCGTCAGGAGGAAATATCAAGCGGGAAATATGTACCGTATAAAACCGGCGGAATGGCGTATATCCGTTTCGCGAGCGAGGAAAAAGAGCTTTTCAAGCTGCTTTTTATGCGCGACCGCTCAAAGGAGTCCGTCAAGGAAAATCCAGAAGAAATGGAGACACTTGTCGGGTTGATTTGCCAGCAGATCGGCATTGAAAGGGAAGAGGCGAGGCTGTTTTGCCTTGAAATGTGGGCGTACACGCACGGCATTGCGTCGATGGTTGCGACGGGCTTTTACGATTGGGACGAAGCGCTAGCCGACCGAGCTCTGACCGACGTGTACGAGGGACTGAAATGTCGTTTTCGTGGCGGGCAGTGAGAAAACAAACAGTAAATTTGCAATGAGGTTGATATGACAGCTATACAATGGGCGGCGCTTGCCGTTGTCGCGGTGTTTTATGTCGCGTATTTTACAAAAATGATTTTCCAGCGTCTTGGCGGCGTTAAGACCGACCAAATCGGCAAGGGCAACAAGCCGCGCAAGATGCTTGAGGTGGAGCTGCTTATGAAAATGGCCACCTATTCCATCGTCGCGGTGGAGGTGGCGAGTGTGGTGCTTGACTGGCGCATGTGGCGTTCGCGATATGCCTGGTTGGGCATAGTTGTGGCGACGGTGGGCGTGGCTGTGTTTGTGGTGGCGATGGTCACCATGCGCGACAGCTGGCGCGTCGGCATACCCGCACAGGACAAAACCGAACTTGTTACGGCGGGCATTTACCGCATAAGCCGCAACCCGGCGTTTCTCGGGTTTGATTTGCTGTACATTGGCTTGCTGATGAGCTTTTTCAATTATATTCACATGGCGTTCGTCGTTTTTGCTGTCGTTATGCTGCATTTGCAGATTTTGCAGGAGGAAAGGTTTTTGACGGCGACATTTGGCGAGGCGTACGTCGAGTACAAAAAGCGCACGGGCAGATATTTTATTTTCGACAGGGGGGCTCTCTAAGAAAAAGACGATTGCCGTATGCCTTGCCGTTATCATCTGGGTCTCGGGCGCGCTCGGCGGGTTTACGCTTTACCGGATAAATCAGACGAAAAAGCTGCCGGGGCTTTTGTTCAGGCAGTCTCTCGAATACACGACCAAAAACACCCCCGACGCGGTTATCGGGCGTTGGGCATAGGTATGGACTAAATCGGCATGGCGTGGATTATAGACGAGCAGGGCGGCATAAATCTGGCACAACGGCGGAACTGGCAATTTTAACAGCTACCTCGGTTTTGACAGGGAAAGCGGCGTTGCCGTTATAGTTCTTTATATCGGAACATACTTGAAAACATTCCGGAAACTACGTGCCCGAGTTTGCCAAAATCGTCGCCGACCGGGAGCCGTGCTGTGCGCTGTTCGGCCTATCGCCGGAAGCTCCTCCTTTATCTGCCATGCCGTCGGCTTGGATAAAGCCGCCCCCAAGCCCGCACAAAAGCAAGCGTACCAACATCTGGGGAACCTGACCCCACTTTCCCTTTCGGCGTTCCTGTATACCGTCTGTGCGGAATTTGAAAAAACGTAGTTTGGCAGGAAAAGGAGCAGAGCAGCGAACTGATCTACCGGATCCTGTCCTATATCGAAAAAATTATACCGAGGACATTTCGCTTGCCGCGCTTGCGGACAGCCTGTCCTACGAATATCATTACCTCTACCGTCTGTTTCACCTCGAAAACTTTTTGTTTTTTCAAGTGTCTGCTCTAAGAGGATTATATCACCTTACAATCCATTTTTCTTTTTCAGTTCGTTTTTGTATAGGTTGAGAATAGGCGGTCAGGTATAACAATAATGAAAAATATCCGGAGGTGCCGTATGATCGAATTTTCAAACGAGGACATAAAATATCTGGCCATCGAGCTGCCCGACAGCGTAAAGTTTTATAAGTATGTGGGCGATTTTCACGGGGAGTTGCGCGAGATTGACCGTATACTCGACACTGCGTTGCCCGAGGCTCTGGCGCGTCGGCTGACGATTGAGCGTGTAATCGCCGCAGGCATGTGCCGCGACTACAACACCGATTTTGACGGTCTGCTCGCGCGCGTCACGGCGGCCTTCCCGGCGTGCGACGCCGAGGCGCTGCGGCGTCTGCTCTCGCACGGGCATGCTGACTACATACTGCGCGGCGGCCGCGAGTATTACCAGAATTCCGCCGCGGCAAACCTGATAAACTGCCACGAGACCGAGCTGCGTCAGCTTGCCGAGCCGTCCTATGCGCCGATATACGAGCGCGACGCGCGAATGCTCGAGGTCGTCCGGAGAATGCGGCGGCGGGGCGGCGCGGCGTGGCGGTTTACGGTCAAAGAAGAACTGTGGGTGAGCGAGGACGTCGAGCGTCCGGGCGAGACTATCCGCGTGCATCTGCCATATCCTGCGGCGTGTCAGTCGCAGCCGGGCGGGGAAATACAGCTACTCGCCTGCTCGCACCCCGATTTTTACATATCCGACGCCCCACAGCGCACGCTGTGCATCACCGCGCCGTACGTGCCAGGCGAGCGCTTCTCGGTTACGTTCAGCTATGTAAACCGCGCGCCCTACCGCGATTTCGGCGCGGGGAGCGGCGTGCCGACGATAGCGACTGCCTCCTCGCCCGTCCGCCCCGAGGACTGCCTCGGCGAGCATTACCCGCACATACGCTTCACGCCCTTTATCGACGCGCTGGCTCGCGAGATCGGCGGAGACGAGCGCGACCCGCTCATCCTCGCCCGCCGCGTCTACGACTGGGTGACGCTCAACGTCCACTATTCCTATATGCGCGAGTATCTTTATATCGACAACATTCCCGAGTTTGCCGCGCTCGGCGGGCGCGGGGACTGCGGCGTCATGGCGCTGCTGTTTATAACGCTCTGTCGTCGGCTGGGTGTGCCTGCGAAATGGGAGTCGGGCAGCAGCGTGCACCCCGACAGCATCGGCTCGCATGACTGGGCCATGTTTTATGTCGAGCCCCACGGCTGGCTTTACGCCGACCCGTCGCTGGGCGGCGGCGCGCGCCGCCGCGGCTGCACGGAGTTGTGGAACCACTATTTCGGCAACCTCGACCCCTTCAGGCTTGTCGCGAACAACGAATTTCAGGGCTCCTTCGACCCGCCCAAGCGCTTCATGCGCACCGACCCCTACGACAACCAGAGCGGCGAGGCGGAGTATGAAACCTACGGGCTGGGGTTCGGCGAGCTGAAAAAGTCGAGACACGTGACGGCGGCTCAGGAAATTGCCCTCTGAAGCGGGTAAGGTCACATTTTGTGCAACATGCCGGAAAATTTGTGGAAAATTGTTTTACATAAAAATATTGACATATCGACGCGAATCCTGTAAAATAGTTTCGGGAGATATTTCATCTCCGGCAAAATCTATTATTTCAGGAGGTCAAGCATGAGGTATTTACGCTTTTTTGTCGCACTGCTGCTTATCTTATGCACCCTCTTTCTCGCCTCCTGCTCGGGCGGCGGAAAGTGGTATTTGGAGCATGAGACGGATCACAAGCTCGCCTCACCGGACGTTCCGGCCTCGCTGCACGGGTATTCCGTCCACCTCCCGCTGACGCAGACGCAGCGCGCCGAGAAGTTCGAGATTACGGCTGAGTTTTTTGAGGAGAAGTATGCGCTGGGCGGCGTTATGCAGGCACGGTTTACGGTCAAAAACACCTCGGACGTCAATCTGTATTTTTACGGCAAGACCGGCGAGCGTCAGGGCTCTGTTTACCGCGACGACGGCAAGGTGTTTGAATACCGCATTTTAGACAAGGATGAGGTGGCGGCAAACGCGATTGACGAGTTGTCGTTCATTTGTCTGAAGCCCGGCGAGTCCCGCGCGTGGGAGCGCGCCTACGTTGTCGACCCCGAATTTTTCACTACCGGACACACCTACACGCTCGTTTTCGAGGCGGAAGGTCACGAGGATTCCGGAAGATCGGAAAAGTTCGAGACCTGTGAGCTTAAGGTCGACGTCAAGGTCGCCAAGTGAGAGGGAACGAAAATCAAAAAGTCCCCGAAGCCGGTGTGGCTTCGGGGATGTTTTGTATTTTCGCTTCGCCTCTCCTCAACCCCGTCTGTACTCGCAGAAGCGGAACGCGAGGCCGGGCTCGCTGTCGGTTTCGGGCTGGCTCAGCTGCTCCTCGCCGACGCTGACGCATGTCCATTCCGGATCGGCGTCAAGATTCGGGAAATAGGCGTCCTTTTCATAGGATTTTTCAAATTTTGTGACGTATGCCGTGTCGCACAGGCCGAGCAGCTGCCGGTATACGCTCGCGCCGCCGATGACAAACACGCGGTCGGGGTCGTAGCCCTCGAGAAGGCGGGGCAGCTCGTCAACGTCGCGCGCGACGATGGCACCCTCGGGGTGAAAGTCGGGGTTGCGCGAGAGGACGATGTTCGTCCGGTTTTTGAGCACGCGGCCGCCGGGGAAGGTGGCGAGCGTTTTTGAGCCGAGTATGACCACGCCGCCCGTCGTCAGCTGCTGAAAATTGCGCAGATCGGCGCGCACGTGGGCGAGCAGCCCGCCTTGACAGCCGATGCCCCACTCGCGGTCGACTGCAACTACCAGTTTCATTCCCTCACCTCAGACAGCCACGGGGAAGCGCGCTATCTTCTCGCCGTGCTGATAATTCTCGACCCTGAAGTTGTCGGGCGTGAAGTCGTAGAAGTTTGTGACAGCGGGGTCGAGCGTAACGGTGGGGGCGGGGAAGGCCTCGCGGCCTATCAGCTCCTCGATGATGGGGATGTGGCGGTCGTATATATGGCAGTCGGCGATGACGTGCACAAACTCGCCCGGCTCAAGTCCCGACACCTGCGCGAACATGAGCACAAGCGCCGCGTACTGCGCCACGTTCCATGCGTTGGCCGCGAGCATGTCCTGCGAGCGCTGGTTGAGTATGGCGCACAGGCGGCCCTCAACGACGTTGAAGGTCATGCTGTATGCGCAGGGGTAGAGCGCCATTTCGTGCAGATCTGCGAAATTGTATATATTGGTCATGATGCGACGGGAGCAGGGGTTGTTTTTGAGGTCGTACAGCACGCGGTCGACCATGTCGAACTCGCCCTCTCGGTATTTGTGCTTGACGCCCATCTGATAGCCGTATGCCTTGCCGATGGAGCCGTTCTCATCTGCCCACGCGTCCCAGATGTGACTGTGCAGATCGTGAATGTTGTTTGACTTCTTCTGCCAGATCCAGAGTATCTCGTCGACGGCGGACTTGAAGCCGATGGGGCGCAGCGTCAGCAGCGGGAACTCCTTCGAGAGGTCGTAGCGGTTGACGACTCCGAAGCGTTTGATGGTGTATGCCGGCTCGCCGTCCTCCCAGTGCGGGCGGACGCGCTCGTCGCGCACCCAGGAGCCGTGCTCGAGTATGTCGCGGCAGGTGGTGATAAAGGCGGTATCAGCGGAACTCATTTTTTATGTCCTCCATGCGGTGGTATTGTGATAATGATAACATACGCCGTAAAAAAAGTCAATCGGCAGGGTGGGATTTCTTTATTTTTTTTGTTGACTTTGCAACGGGCTTGTGATAGAATTGAGGCAATAAATCAACAGGAGGCACAACATGTTAAAAGTTGGCGTTCAGTCGGCCGGAGTATTCTCCGGCACCGACTATGATAAGAATTTCGGTATACTGGCCGCTCACGGCTTCGAGTGTGTTGACTTCAATATCGACACCTTCCTCGGCGGTGAGCAGATACGCAAGGGCGAGGCGAACGGCTTCTTCGACCAGAGCCTTGAGGAGCTCTACACCTTCTTCACCCCCTGCCGCGATGCCGCCGTCAAGCACGGCATTGAGTTCTCGCAGATGCACGGTCCCTTCCCGCTGTGGGTCGACGGCCGCGACGAGGACATGAACCCCTACGTTATCGGGGCGACCAAGAAGTGCATGGCCGTCGCGGGCTTCCTCGGCTGCCCCTACATAGTTGTGCACCCTGTCAACGCGCAGTGGCTGTACGGCAAGGAGCGCGAGCGCGAAATCAACCTTAATATTTACCGTCAGCTCATTCCCGCCGCGCGCGAGTACGGCGTCAAGATCTGCCTTGAGAACCTGTTCGTCCAGATAAAGGGTCGCTGCTTCGAGGGCTCCTGCGCCGACGTTGAGGAGGCTGTCTGGTACATCGATAAGCTCAACGCCGAGGCCGGCTTCGAGGCCTTCTCCTTCTGCCTCGACGTCGGACACGCAAACCTCTATGCGCGCAACCTCAAGGAGTACATAAAGGCGCTGGGTCATCGTCTCGGCATCATGCACATCCACGACAACGACGGCCAGACCGATCTGCACATGCTGCCCTACTCCTACGTCCACAACAACGGCAAGGATCACATCATCGACTGGGACGGCTTTATCGCCGGTCTGCGCGAGATCGGCTACCGCGGCAACATCTGCTTCGAGACGTTCCGCTGCATGAGTGCCTTCCCGAAGGATGTTCATCCCCAACTGCTTGACCTCATCTGCGCGCTCGGCCGCCACTTTGTGAACGCCATCACCGCAGAATAATTCATACGAAAGGATATTCCGTATATGAAAATTGGAGTTCTCGTGCCCTACCGGGCTGCCACCGACATCCGCGAGGAGTTCGCAAAGCTCCGGGACAACGGCTTCAACTGCTGCCAGCTGTGCTGCTGGGATCATAACCTCTTTACCGCCGAGCGCGCCGAGTCCGTCAAGGCGGCGTCCGCCGAGTACGGCATCGAGCTGACGGCGCTGTGGGCGGGCTGGAGCGGCCCCAAGGAGTGGAATTTCACCTACGGCCCCTCGACGCTCGGACTTGTCCCCGCCGCCTACCGCGGCATACGCCTGCAGGAGATGTTCAAGGCGAGCGATTTCGCCCGCATGCTGGAGGTCACTGACGTCATTACGCACGTCGGCTTCCTGCCCGAAAACCCCCGTGACCCCGATTTTGTCGACACGGTCGGCGCGCTGCGCGCGCTTGCCCGCCTGATGGAGGGCAGGGGACAGTATTTCCTGTTCGAGACCGGTCAGGAGACGCCCGTCACCATGCTGCGTACCATCGAGGCGATAGGTACGCAGAACCTCGGCATCAACTTCGATACCGCTAACCTCATTCTCTACGGCAAGGCAAACTCTGCCGACGCCATCTCGGTGTTCGGCAAGTACGTCCGCAACACGCACATCAAGGACGGTCTCTACCCCACCACCGGCAGCGCGCTCGGCAAGCAGGTTCAGATCGGTCAGGGCGTGGCAGACCTGCCGCTCGTCATGAAGCGGCTGTTTGACGTCGGCTACGAGGGTCCGTGGATCATCGAGCGCGAGATTTCCGGCCCGCAGCAGCTGGCCGACATCATCGAGGCGCGCGACATCATCACAGACATATACAACAGCCTCAAAGGCGAATAAATCCCGACACCCGACGTTCTCTGACGTCGGGTGCCTTTCTTTTGCCCGCTGCGACACCCGGAATGGGAGCCTATTTTTTGTACTAAATGCACAAAATGAGTACCCCCTATATATCATATTTGACGTTTTTCGAATCCGGTGGTTGACAATAGCCCGTCCGGAGTGGTATAATTACAAGGTAAAAAAGCGGTCGGCGGCCTACGGGAACGGGCGGATGCTCGTTGCCGTTTTTATGACCGACAGATCGAATTATAATGAAGGAGTTCAAGCTACATGAAAAAAAGAAGTACTTTTGCGCGCCTCGGCTGCATGCTTATCGCGCTGCTGATGGTTGTGTGCGTATTCGTTGCCTGCGCAAATGACAAGGACAATCCGAACGAAACGACGCCAAACACCCAGGGCGGCAACACCAATTCCTCTGACACTAACAACCCCAGTGGCGGTGACGACAGCAGCTCTACCCTTGAGGACGACGACATTCCGAAAGACCTCAATTATAAAGGAAAGACCATCACCCTGCTCTACTGGGCAGACCGCGAGCACGAAGAGTTCGAGGTCGCTGACCAGATAGGCGAGAACGTCAACGACGCTATCTTTAACCGTAACCTCACCATCGAGGATCGTCTCGGCATAGACATGCAGTTCGTATCCACCAACGCTAACTCAAGCAACATTCAGAACTGGGTTCAGTATGTCAACAACTCTATCCAGGCAGGCGGCGGCGAGTTCGACGTGTTTGCATGCTACAGCCTTTCCATGGCTGCAACCGCTGCGCGCGGCATGTGCTACAATCTGCTTGACGACGGCTGCGAGTACCTCAACTTCGACAAGCCCTGGTGGCCTGTCCGTCTTATCAGCGAGGCTACCATCAACGACAAGCTGTACTTCGCATCGGGCGATATTTCCGCCAACGCGCTTTACATGATGTACGTTTGCTTCGTCAACACCGACATACAGACCGAGATGGGTCTGCCCAGCGTTTTCGAGCTGGTTGAGAACAACGAGTGGACATACGAGAAGTTCATCTCCATGTGCTCCAACGTTTACATCGAGCAGAACGGCGACGGCGTCAAGAGCGTCGGCGACCGCTTCGGCTACATGTCCTCCGGTATTCACGTTGACCCGTGGTTCTACGGTTCCGGCGCTCTTATCGTCGATAAGGACGGCGCGGGCAACCTTCAGCTCGCCCCCTCCTTCAGCGGAGAGAGAGTCATCAAGACCATCGAAATGCTGAACAACCTGCTCTACAACACCCAGGATGCAATCTACACCTCCAGTGTCAAGCACCAGGCCGAGTTCAACAACGGCAATCTGCTGTTCGCTATGGACCGCTGCCGTATCTCCATCACCAAGTTTGACAACGCCGACCTGCACTTCGCAGTCGTTCCCGCTCCCAAGTACGACTCCGCTCAGGAGAGCTACGTTACCGTTATGGGTAACCCCTTCACGCTGTACGGTCTCCCGATCGACACCAAGGAAGACGAGCTGAGCATGCTGTCCGCTTACCTTGAGACCTACGCTTCCGAGTCCTACCGTCAGTTAACTCCCGAGCTGTACGAGGTTTCGCTCAAGGCTAAGTACGTTCAGGACAGTGAGTCCGCCAAGATGTACGACATCATCCGTGAGAACCTGACATTCGACCTCGGTCGTCTGTTCTCCGAGTCTCTCCTCGGCCAGGGCAACTTCAGAAACGCCATCTCCGGCAACTCCAACAACTGGGCATCCCAGGCTAAGGCTGTTGCTAAGCAGATGCCTAAGAAGCTCGAAAAGCTCATCAGCGCTTACGAGGGATAATTGAATCCAAGAATCCAAGGCGCACCGCGCACGTTGCGGTGAGGCCTGAACCGCATGCGGTTGCCGCCCCTGCCAGCTGGCAGGGGCGGCTTTTTGCTCTTTGGACGGCCTTCTCGGACAAACGGGCGGCTTTTTGCTCTTGCGTGGGGCGGCGGTTATAATGGCGGCGGGCGGCGCATAATAATTAAGAACAGCCCGTGCGTCGGCTGACGACGGACGAATTTTATGATCGGAGAGTCATTCATGCGCGACGGAATATTGGTAGTCATAGGCACCCGGCCCGAGGCGATCAAAATGTGCCCGCTGATACTTGAGCTCGGGCGGCGCGGCGTGCGCGTCCGTCTGTGCGTCACTGGACAGCACCGTGAGCTCGCTGACAGTGTGCTCGACCTTTTCGGCGTCAGCGCCGACTATGACCTTGACGTCATGCGACCGGGGCAGTCGCTCGGCGGCGTGACGGCGGCGATGCTTTTCGGCATGGAGCGCGTGCTCGACGAGGCGAGTCCGGGGCTCGTGCTTGTCCACGGCGACACGGCGACGACGCTCGCCGCCGCGCTTGCCTGCTTCTACCGCGGAATTCCGGTCGGTCACGTGGAGGCGGGGCTGCGCACCTACGACAAAACCGCGCCCTTTCCCGAGGAGTTCAACCGCCGGGCGGTGTCGCTCATGGCGGACATACACTTCGCGCCGACGCCGCGCGCCGCGCGCAATCTCATCGCCGAGGGCGTCGACCCCGAGCGCGTGTTTGTGACGGGCAACACCGTCGTCGACGCGCTGGAGTACACGCGCCGCACGGATTTTGACCACGAGGTGCTGCGCGCGGCGGCCGGACGGCGGCTTATAGTCGTGACGCTGCACCGGAGGGAGAGCCGCGGCGAGTCCATGCGGCGCATGTTCGCAGAGCTGCGGCGGCTGGCCGACTTGCGGGAGGACGTCGCGCTCGTCTGCCCGCTGCATCCGGCGCCCGAGGTTCAGGCGGCCTCAGCGCCCATACGCGGGGCGGGGAATATTTTCATCACGCCGCCGCTCTCGCTTGTCGATTTTCACAACCTGCTCGGGCGGTCGTATTTTGCCGTCAGCGACAGCGGGGGTGTGCAGGAGGAGGCGCTGTCGCTCGGTGTCCCCGTGCTCGTGACGCGCCGCTGTACCGAGCGTCCCGAGGGCATCGAAGCGGGCGGGCTGCGGCTGGTCAGCCCCGAAACGCTGTATGACGTCGCCGTGGCGCTGCTCGACAGCCCCGCGGCGCACGACGCCATGGTGTGCCGCGTCAACCCCTTCGGCGACGGTCACGCCTGCCGCCGCATCGCCGATATACTCGAAATGCAAAAAAATATTTTGAAATTGCAAAAAAACTATTGACAAACCGAAAAACGTGTGCTAAAATAGCCTAAACCGATGAGAAAGAGCAAGTAAGACGGTAAGAGCTGTCACAGAGAGCCGCGGGTGGTGCGATCGCGGTACAGTAGCTCCGGACTGAATGGGCTTTCGAGGGCGAGCTGAAGCAAGTAGGCGAGCCGGAGGACGACGCTCCGTTAGCAAGTGTCTGCATATTATTGTATGCGTAAAGCGGACGCGCAAAGCGTCAAGCCGGGTGGCACCGCAGGATTTATCTCCTGTCCCAGCACGTAATGCAGGGACGGGAGTTTTTTGTTTTCTCCCGATCCCGGAAACAAAAAAGGAGAAATTGCCATGAAACAAACAGAAATCCCTTACAAAATCTATCTGAGCGAGAGCGAGATTCCCGAATATTGGTACAACGTCCGCGCGGACATGAAGAACAAGCCCGCGCCGCTGCTCAACCCCGAGACCCACAAGCCCATGACGGCGGAGGAGCTTGACGTCGTCTTCTGCCGCGACCTCGTCGAGCAGGAGCTGGACGACACCAACCGCCTCATCAAAATTCCCGAAGAAATACGCAGCTTTTATAAAATGTACCGTCCCGCGCCGCTGGTGCGCGCCTACTGCCTCGAGGAGAAGCTGGGTACGCCCGCGCACATCTACTACAAGTTCGAGGGCAACAACACCTCGGGCAGCCACAAGCTCAACTCCGCCGTCGCGCAGGCGTATTACGCCAAAAAGCAGGGCCTTACCGGTGTGACGACCGAGACGGGCGCGGGTCAGTGGGGCACGGCGCTCTCGATGGCCTGCGCATATTTCGGACTTGACTGCAAGGTGTTCATGGTCAAGGTTTCGTACGAGCAGAAGCCCTTCCGCCGCGAGGTCATGCGCACCTACGCCGCTGACGTCACCCCCTCGCCCTCCGAGACGACGCACGTCGGCCGCGAGATACTGGCCAAATTCCCCGGAACCGGCGGCTCGCTCGGCTGCGCGATTTCCGAGGCGGTCGAGGTCGCGGTCGGAACGCCGGGGTACAGATATGTGCTCGGCAGCGTGCTGAATCAGGTGCTGCTGCACCAGTCCGTAATCGGCGTCGAGACCAAGACGGCGCTCGACAAGTACGGCGTCAAGCCCGACATTATAATCGGCTGCGCCGGCGGCGGCTCCAACCTCGGCGGTCTCATCTCGCCCTTCATGGGTGAGAAGCTGAGAGGCGAGGCTGACTACCGCTTCATCGCCGTCGAGCCTGCGTCCTGCCCGTCCTTCACGCGCGGCCGCTTCGCCTACGACTTCTGCGATACCGGCATGGTCTGCCCGCTCGCCAAGATGTACACGCTCGGCAGCGGCTTCATTCCCGCGCCCAACCACGCTGGCGGTCTGCGTTACCACGGCATGAGCCCCGTGCTCTCCCAGCTGTACGACGACGGCTTTATTGAGGCGCGCAGCGTCAAGCAGACGGAAGTTTTCGAGGCGGCGGAGTACTTCGCACGCGTCGAGGGCATACTGCCTGCGCCCGAGAGCTCTCATGCTATCAAAGTCGCTATCGACGAGGCGATTGCCTGCCGTGAGAGCGGCGAGGCCAAGAACATCGTCTTCGGTCTGACCGGCACCGGCTACTTCGACATGACCGCCTACGAGAAGTTCAACAACGGCACTATGAGCGACTATATCCCCACCGACGACGATCTTGCGCGCGGTTTTGCCGGTCTTCCCAACATGTGATTGTACAAAAAGGGTTGACAAGGCGGAGCTGTCGAGTTATAATATACTTGTAATATTATAAACTCACAAGGAGATCTGAAAATGGCTGAAAAGAAGAAAAGCACTTTTTGGAAGGACTTTAAGGCCTTTATAACCCGCGGCAATGTCATTGACATGGCAGTCGGTGTTGTCATAGGCGGCTCCTTCGGTAAGATCGTGACCGGTTTGGTCAACTACATCATCAACCCGTTTGTCGGTATGTTCATCAAGAGCGGAAGCCTTGACGGCGTCAAGACCGTCATTACGCCGGCAGTCGTCAACGCAGAGACCGACGCGGTCGAGACCGCTGAGGTCGCGATACTGTGGGGCACATGGCTTCAGACGATTATCGATTTTCTGATTACAGCGTTCTGCATCTTTGTAGTTCTGCGCGTCATCATGAGAGCAAAGAACAAGCTCGAGGCCAAGAGGCAGGCCGAGGAAGAGGCTGCCGCCGCTGCCGCCAAGGCTGAGGCTGACCGCAAGGCCGCCGAGGCTGCTGCCGCCGCCGCTGTTGCTGCTGAGAAGCAGGCACAGCTCGACGCAAGCATACTCGAGCAGTCCAAGCTGCTCGCCGAGATACGCGACCTGATGAAGAACAAATAAGCATCACCCCGCAATACACGAATTGCAGGGCGAGGCCTGAAAACGCAAAATAAAAGCTCCCGGCCACATGGCCGGGAGCTTTTATCATTATTTCGCACTACGTCACACGATCTGGTTGATTACGCACTCAATCAGCGCGAGCGCTTCGTCGGGGTGATTTTTTACTTTACGCCGTGTCTTGCGGCAAACGACAGTACTTGTTGTTTTTCCATGGGTTTGAAAGTTAAAATCAGCCGTTCATGGCCCGGAACATTTCGGCGACGGCCACGGCGGCATCGGGAGCGCGGAAGACGCTCGAGCCCGCGACGATGACGTTCGCGCCGGCGGCGATGACCTCGGCGGCGTTCGCGGGGGAGATACCGCCGTCGACCTCGATGTCGATCTCAAGGCCGCGCGAGCGGATATAGTCGCGCAGAATGCGGACCTTGCCCAGCGTTTCAGGTATGAGCTTCTGCCCGCCGAAGCCGGGGTGGACGGTCATGACGAGCACCATGTCGAGTTGCGGCAAGAGCGGGAAGAGGACGTCCGCGGGGGTATCCGGCGAGATGGCGACGGACGCGCGCTTGCCGCAGGCCTTTATCGCGGCGACGGTCTCGGCGGCATCGCTCCGGCTTTCGTAGTGGAAGGTGATGAGGTCGGCGCCCGCCTTGGTGAAGCGCTCTATGTAGCTTAGCGGTTCGGTTATCATGAGGTGGACGTCAAAGGGTATGGACGACACCGGCCGCAGCGACTCGATGACGGGCAACCCGAAGCTGATATTCGGGACAAAGACACCGTCCATTACGTCGAGGTGAAGCATGGACGCGTCGGTTTTTTCGATTTTCAGGACCTCTTGCCCGAGGCATGTGAAGTCGGCCGCGAGCAGGGAGGGGGAGATCATATTTTTCATGGAGGGCTTCCTTTCCGCCGTCATGCGCTGTGACGAAAAATAATTTTTGTGCGCAGATATTGTCACATTTTCCCGATGTGACATAAAATATTATTGGTATTCCGTACTGAAAATTCGTACTGTGCGCCGCGGTTTTGTCGTGCAAAAGGCAAGGACGTTCCCGTTAAGCTCCGCGGGCAAAGTACATCTGACCGTCCCACCGCGGTGGGACGGTTTTTGGGTGGTGGGCTGTTGCTATCAATGAAGTGCGGCAGCACTTCGCTGATGTTGCACTTATGCAGAAATAGTTCTTTGGCCTTGGAAAGGCACTCCATAACGTCGGCGGGACGTGATTTAACTGTACTTTTCTGCTCGCGGCAGAAAAGTACAGTTCTTCACGTCGGAGAATAATCCGGCGAGAGCCCGCCAAGGCTAAAGAACTTTTTTAACAGCGCATAGGCATATGCAATACGTCTCACTTCCCCTGTATCAGGCAAACCGCATGCGCCGCGATGCCGGAACCGTCGCCGGTGAAGCCGAGACGCTCTTCGGTGGTCGCCTTGACGCTCACGCAGTCGACGTCGATGGACAGCGCACGCGCGATGTTTTGCCGCATCTGCCCGATGTGTGGCGCGAGCTTGGGCGCCTGCGCGATGACGGTCGAATCAATGTTGACGACAGCATAGCCGCGCTCGGCGATAAGTTCGCCCACGCGGCGGAGAAGCATAAGACTGTCCGCCCCGGCGTAGCGGGGGTCGGTGTCGGGAAAGTGCTTGCCGATGTCGCCGAGCGCCGCAGCGCCCAGCAGGGCGTCGGAAATGGCGTGCAGGAGCACGTCAGCGTCCGAATGACCGAGCAGACCCTTTACGTGGGGAATGTCCACGCCGCCGAGTATGAGCCTGCGCCCCTCGACCAGTCGGTGGACGTCGTATCCGTGTCCGATTCTCATTTGAGACCTCCCTCGACGCGGCGACGGCGCGCTTCAAGTATCTCCTCGGCCAGCGTCATGTCGGTGGGCGAGGTTATCTTGATGTTCTCGCGCCCGCACTCGACTAGCTTCACCGGGTTCTGTATCCGCTCGACGAGCGAGTTGTCGTCGGTGGCCTCGAAACCGGCCTCGCGGGCGGTGTAGGCCGCCGCGCGGTAGAGCGTGGTGTTGAAGACCTGCGGCGTCTGGGCCAGCCAGACGGTGTCGCGGTCGGCGGTCTCGGCGATAAAGCCGCGCTTGTCGGCGATTTTGACCGTGTCGCAGACGGCAGTGGCGGCGGTCGCCGCACGGGTCTTGTAGGCCGCGAGGCAGACGGACTCGATAATGTCCGTCGTCACGAGGCAGCGCGCCGCGTCGTGTATCGCCACAAACTCCGACTCGGGCGAGATCGCCTCAAAGCCGCACAGCACCGACTTCTGCCGCGTGTCCCCGCCGGGGACGATGGCGTGCAGCTTGCTAAGGCCGTACTGATTGCGGTAGGTTTCGTATATCTGCACCTCATCCGGCAGCGTGACGACGACAATGTCCCCTATCAGCTCGCACTCCTCAAAAACCTTGAGCGTGCGGACCACGACCGGCAGTCCGCCGATGAGACGGTGCTGCTTGGGGACGTCCCCGCCCATGCGGGTCGAGCGACCGCCCGCAACGATGACGGCAGAGGTCGGCTTTATGCGCTTATCTGAGCCGCTGACGGCGCGCAGCGTGTTTGCTATGTGCTGAGTTTTGCTCAACATGGCGCTTACTCTTTGAAGGTTCCGTTTTCGATGTCAGCGAGCATGGTGACGCGGGTCGCGTGCTTGCCACCGACAAATTCGGTCGTGAGGAACAGCTCGGAGAGCGACTGCGCGGTCGGGTAATCGATCACGCGCGCGCCGAGACAGAGCACGTTTGCGTCGTTGTGCTCGCGGGTGAGGCGGGCGCTGAAGGCCTCGGAGCAGGCGGCGGCGCGGATGCCCTTGTGCTTGTTCGCCGCGATGGACATGCCGATGCCCGTGCCGCAGATGAGTATTCCGGCGTCGCATTTGCCGTCCTGAATCAGGCGGCAGAGACGGTGCGCGAAGATGGGGTAGTGGCAGCTCTCCTCGGAATCGCATCCGACGTCTGTCACCTCGTAGCCGCGCTCGCGAAGGTAGGCGGCGAGGCGGTTTTTGTATTCGAATCCGGCGTGGTCAGAACCCACGGCGACTTTTTTAATTGTGTTCATTATTATTGTGCATCTCCTTTTCTTTCAGTCTTTCGAGCCGTTCGCGCTCGGCCTGCGGCATGCGCAGGTAGGTCGGGGACAGCGTGCGGTCGGTGTCAATGTGCTCGGTGCTTTCGGTGGTTCCGATTCCGGCGACGTCAGTGTTGTCAGTGACGCCCGTGTTGTACGTCTCAAGGGCGCACTGGGCGACCGAATAGGCGTTCTGCCATATCAGCATGTCGGGCACGGGGTGCGAGCGGACGCCGCTCATGAGCTCGGTTCCGTCGCCGCAGACGTAAATGGGGCGCTCCTCGCCGTTAAGCTCGCGGCAGAGCTCGTCGGCGGCGATTGCCCGGTCGGGGCAGAGGCGTGTGAGGACACCGTCGTGCGCTTCGAACAGCGCGTTGTACACCTGCTCGCGCCGCGCGTTCATGACGGGGCAGATTATGCCCTCACAGGCACTGAGATTGCGGGCGAGCGCCTCGAGCGACGACACGCCCACGCAGGGCTTGCCGCGGCCGAAGGCCAGTCCCTTGACCGTCGCCGCGCCGATGCGTACACCGGTAAACGAGCCGGGACCCGCCGAGACGGCGAACATGTCGACGTCGGCGACGGTGAGACCGGTGTGGTCAAACAGCTCCTCGACGATGGGCAGCAGCGTTTCGCTGTGCGTCAGTCCGCCGTTGAGCGTGGTGATGGCGAGCAGGTGACTGTCACGGCACAGCGCGGCCGAGGCCGTGGTCGCGGTGCTGTCAAGAGCAAGAATTATCATATGTCTCCTCGTTTTTTGCAGGCGTCACCGCGTGAGGCCTGTAATCAGTTGAATGACGACGCGCCGCTCGTCAGGCGTCGCCGCGGTCTTTGAAATATCGACGCGGATGTACCGGTCGGGCAGGGCGAAGGGAATGTTTTCGCTCCATTCGGTGAGCATGAAGCCGCCGCGGCGGAAGTAGTCGTAGAAGCCGGTGGAGTAGAGCTCGTCGTCGTCGGTTATGCGGTACATGTCGAAGTGAAAGACGGGCGCAGGCGTGGCGGGGTACTCGTGCACGAGCGCGAACGTCGGGGATTTGACGCGTGCCGAAGGCGCGAGCGCGCCGGTAAAGCCGCGCACAAACGCCGTTTTGCCTACACCGAGGTCGCCGTAAAGCGCGACAAAGCGCGGCAGCGCCCCCGTGTTGCGCAAGAGCTTCGCCAGCGACCCGCCGAGCGCTTCGGTCTCTGCGGGTGAGGCGGTCAGAGTGTCGACGGGCAGCTTCATTGGTTCCGGCCTTCCTTTTTGGAGTCTTCGGGGGAGTCTTCTGGAGACTTTTCGGGCGCCGTAGCGCTGTCCTCTTCCGCATCTTTCGCCGCGTGCGTGCTGCCGTCCGGAGACTTTTTGCGTTCGATCACCAGCTCGCGGCTGCCGTCGGGACGTACGATGACGGAATTATCAAGCATGCCCGTCATGGACGCGCGGAAGTCGCGGAGATATTCGGCGCGAAGCAGCTCGCGCTCCTCAGCTTCGGCGTCGGTCAGCGGGCGCGCGCGCGATATGCGTGTCAGCTCGCTTATGCGTTCCATTTTGGCTTTTTCCATTTTGTCCTCCGCTTATCGCAGGTAAATCACCAGCGCGACGCCGATGGCTACCTGTATAAAGAATATGACGGGAATGCCTATCATGAATTTTTTGTGCAGCGTCTTGTGGCGGATGATCTGCATGGTTATGAACATCGCGGCCGAGCCGCCGAGCGCCGAGATGAGCAGCAGCGTCGCCTCGGGCGTGCGGTGGCGGGGATTATGCTTGGCGGCGATTTTGTCGTAGCAGGTAACGAAGATGGCCACGACCGATATTACGGCAAAATACACCCACGGGAGAAATTTAAGTGCCTGTTCGAGCGTCACGGGCGGCCTCCTTATGCCTTGAAGCTGTCCTTGAGCCCGACCACGCGGTTGAACACGCCGGGGTTCTTGGTGTCGACGCAGAAGTAGCCGGTGCGGACGAACTGGAAGCGGTCGCCGGGGTCAGCGTCTGCGAGCGACGGCTCGAGGCGGATGCCCTCGACGCGCACGGCCGAGCCCGGATTGAGGTAGTCGAGATAGCCGCGACCCTCGGGCAGATCGTTCATGTTTTCCTCGGTGAACAGTCTGTCGTAGAGGACGGCGTCGGCGCTGATGGAGTGAGGCGCGGACAGCCAGTGGACGGTGCCCTTGACCTTGTGTCCGTCAGCGGGCATTCCGCAGCCGGTCTCAAGGTCGGCGTTGACGTGAACGGCGGCGATGCTGCCGTCCTCATTGTGGTCAATGCCGGCGAACTTTACGATATAAGCAC
>CAVIBA010000017.1:0-21130 GCA_963640785.1 Bulleidia sp. | reverse complement strand
AGGCGGCACGGATCCAACGCCGTGTGGCGTTGGTCGCCGCCCGCAGGCGGCGAAACACAATTTCGCGCAAGCGCGAAATTCCCCCACGCTGGTCGCACTCTACCGAGCGCCCCGCAAAATTTGCGTACCGCGGTTTACAAATCGCGCGGAATGTTATATAATAGTAGTGTGTAAAACCGATACGAAAGGAACCTGCCATATGTCAAGTTGGGATGAATTCAAGAACGACGCCTCCAAGCTGGCGTCGAAGGTCGCCGTGAAGACTGGCGAGCTGGCTGACGCAGCCGCGCTGCGCCTGCGTCAGCAGACGCTCAAGCTCAAGCTGTGCGAGGAATACGAAAAGCTGGGTCGCCTTACATATAAGGCCGCCCGCCCCGACCCCGAAAACGCCGACGCCCCCGCCCCCGACTGTACCGCAGTGCTCGAAGCCATTGACGAGCTCAGCCGTCAGCTCCGCGAGCTCGAGGCAAAACTCTGACAGAACTAGGTAAAAGCTCCCGATGCCATGGCATCGGGAGCTTTTGCTTATTTCTTTATCGACTCAAGCGTCTTGTTAATCAGATTCGGAACAATTCTGTCGGACGAGCGCACAAGCGACGCCAGCGACGAGTTACCGGAATCAAGCATCGAGTTGACACTGGGCTCAATGCTGCTCAGCCAACCGTAGGTCAAGCCCCAGTTGAGATAGCGGCTCTCGTTGATGATGTCAAGCATCTCAATCGAGTCGTTGTCGGCCAGCCCCTTGTAGGAAACACGGTCGTAGTAAACCGGCATCGTGTTCACCATTGCAAGATAGGACAGCGCGTCCATAATGACACCGCTGCACTCGGGATCGGGTGCCGTGACCGGAATGGTCATGAGCAGCGTGCTCCAGAGCATGTTGCTCTTGAAGGACTCCTGAGCCGAATTGTACTTCGGTATCGGTACGATGCCGAACTCAAAAGTCGTCTCGGTCAGCTCGTTTGCGGCCGCCTTGATCTCGCCGCCCATCAGCATGGAACGGCCCTGCGAGAATATCGTCTCAATATAATGCAGACCGGAGCTGCGCGCGTTGGCGCTGATGTAGGTTCCCGCCTCGCCCGTGATACGGGTAATGGCCTCGAACTTGTCGTAAAGCGAATTCTCGGTCGGGAAGGAGTAGTAGGGCACGTCGTTAGCGTCCTTGCGCACGTACATGGCGTCGCAGCCGACGACCAGTGCGTTCATCAGGTTTTTGAAGGACGCCAGGCCGTAAACACTGCTGCCGCCGGCGTTCCAGTCATAGGAGGCATCGCCGTTCAGAGACGCGCCCGCGGCGGCGTAGGTGTACAGTTTCTCCATCGTCCATTCGTTGCTCCGCACAGCGGCGTACGGGAACTCAATGCCGAGGTTGGTCATTATCTCCTTGTTGAAAAACATGCACCACGTGCCCTCAAAGGACATCAGATGCGCATCGCTGACGAGGTAGTAAAGGTTGGAGCCGTAAAGCGTCGCGTCGTTTTTGAGCGCCTGATTCCACCACTCGCCATCCATGTTGATGGACTCGTTGTCGTAAAGATTGGACAGCCCGCCCGAGCCTATGAGCGAACCGACCAGCGTGCTGTAAAGATACACAACGTCGTGCTTGGCGTCGCCGGACTGCATCTCGGTGCGCACAACGGTCAGCATGTCGGAGCCGAAGGGGCTGAGCGTCTCCTCGAGCTTGATGTGGAACTGCTCCTCAATCGTCACAACGTTGTTGTGAATCGAGTCGCTGACCTTCTCGCCGGTGACGTCGTCAGCAGTCACGTTCATTATCATGTTGTAGGACTGCGTGCCGTTGAAAATCCGGAAGACTTCATTATTATATGTAACGTCCGGGAAGTCGTAGGCCGGCAGGGTGGTCTCCTCGCCGCTCGAGCCGGCGGGAGTGGTCTCGCCCGGCTGCATCGCGGTCGGCGTCGTTGTACCGTTGCTGTCGTCATCTCCCGGAGTTGCGCAGGCAACCAACAGGAAAAGGGCAACGAGTACGAGGCAAACAAGTCTTATGTGTTTCATGCTGTTATCCTTTCTCGGGTAAGACCCAATAAATTCGTAATTATTATATCATGATGCCGTCACATTTGCAACGATTTTTCACGCTTTTTTCACATTTGCCGATTTTGAAAGAATAACGACATCTCACAGTCCCAAAAACGGTACTGATAACGAAAAACTTCCGTTTTCGGAAAAATAGATTGTCAAAACCCCTTGACAACACCCTCGCGATGTATTATAATAGCATCAACAAAGTCCATAAAACGACAAAAGGAAGGCATATACCATGAAGCAGACCAAAAAAGCTACGGCTCCCGTTACACAGCACACCGACAAGGCTGAAAAACTCAAGGCGCTCGAAACCGCCATCTCTCAGCTCGAAAAAGATTTCGGCCAGGGCACGATAATGAAGCTCGGCGAGAACGCACATATGGAGGTTCAGGCCGTGCACACCGGTTCCATCGCGCTCGATATGGCGCTCGGCATCGGGGGTCTGCCCCGCGGACGTATCATCGAAATATACGGGCCGGAGTCGTCCGGTAAGACGACCGTCGCGCTGCACGTCATCGCCGAGGTGCAGAAGACCGGCGGCGAGGCCGCGTTCATCGACGCCGAGCACGCGCTCGACCCCGTCTACGCCAAAGCTCTCGGCGTCGACATAAACAACCTGCTCGTCTCGCAGCCCGACTGCGGCGAGGACGCGCTCGAAATCACCGAAGCGCTCGTGCGCTCGGGAGCCGTCGACATCGTCGTTATCGACTCGGTCGCGGCGCTCGTCCCGCGTCAGGAGATTGAGGGCGACATGGGCGCGTCAAGCGTCGGCGTGCAGGCGCGGCTTATGTCGCAGGCCATGCGCAAGCTGTCCTCCGTCATCTCCAAGAGCAACTGCATCGTCATATTTATCAACCAGCTGCGCGAGAAGGTCGGCGTCTTCTACGGCAACCCCGAAACCACCACCGGCGGCCGCGCGCTGAAGTTCTACGCGTCGGTGCGTATCGACGTCCGCAAGGCCGACCAGCTCAAGAACGGCTCCGAAATATACGGCAACCGCGTGCGCTGCAAGATTGTCAAGAACAAGGTCGCGCCTCCCTTCAAGGTCGCCGAGTTTGACATACTGTACGGCAAGGGCATCTCGCGCTCGAGCGAGATATTCGACTACGCCATCAAGCTCGAGCTGATAAAGAAGAGCGGCTCGTGGTTCTCGTACAACGGCGAGCGCATCGGCCAGGGCAAGGAAAACGCCCGCCGCATTATCGAGGAGAACCCCGCCATCATGGCCGAGCTCGAGGCCAAGATCCGCGAAATGAGCGAGCAGGCCTCTGCCATGAGCGAGGAATTCGAGCTCGACGAGGATAAGGCCGAGGGCGAGGAAGAGTTCGACGTCAGCCTGATGAATGACGACAACGAATAATCCCAACAATGAAAATACAGCTTGCACACGTCGCCGCCCGCGATGGCGGCGGCGTGTCTGTGAAGGTGCGCCTGTCGGACGGCGAGCACCGCGAGGTGCGCCGCCTTGTGCTGACCGACGCCGATTGGCGGCGCATAGCGGCGTCGATTGAGGAGTCGATGGCGGCGTCGGTTGTCGACGGGGACTCCGAGGACGCTTTTTCGTCGCTTACGGGGTGTCTGCTGACACCGGAGCAGTTCGACGAGCTCGAATGCGCGGGTGAATTCTGCGCCGCACTGCACAAGGGCGCGGAGCTTTTGTCGTACGGCGCAAATTCCCGGCGCTCGCTCGAGCTTAAGCTGCGCCGGTACGGCTACGACAGCGAGCTTTGCTCGCGCGTCGGCGAAGAACTCTGCCGCCGCGGTCTGATACGCGAGGCAAGCGACGCGTCGTCAATTGTGCGGGTGTGCCTGCGCTCGGGCTACGGCAGAAGCCGGATAATCGCCAAGCTACGTCAAAAGGGCTACGGCGACGAGGCTATCCGCGAGGCTCTCGACGGCGTGGACGAGTCGGTTTACACCGAAAACTGCGCCGCGCTGATAAAGAAAAAGTTCGGCTATATCCCGTCTGACGCCGACGGACGCCGCAAAATGGCGGCATCGCTCGCGCGCTACGGCTACAGCTTCAGTCAGATAAAGGCGGCCATGCTCGCCGTAAAGGACGACGAATAAAGGAGGCAAATATGCAGTATCTTGACTTCTTCAAACTTGCATCGGCGGCCGACGAGGATAATTTCATCCTCAACTCCGTCAAGCTAGACATGACCTGCTACAACCTCACCAACGCTTACCCCTTCAAGCTGTTTCCCTTTCGCGGGCTCAGTCGGCTGACCTTCGCCCCGCTGACGCTGATTTACGGCAGCAACGGCTCGGGCAAGTCGACTCTGCTCAACATAATCGCTGAAAAGCTGCACCTCGTGCGCTCAGCGTCCTTCAACAGAACGCCGTTTTTCGAGGATTACCTCGGTCTGTGCGAGGCCGGGCTGTCCTTCGGGCGAAAACTGCCCTCCGGCAGCCGCATCATCACCAGCGACGACGTTTTTGACTTCATGCTTGACATGCGCGCGCTGAACGAGGGCGTCTCGGGGCGTCGCGAGGAGCTGTTCCGCGAATATGCCAGCTACAACGACCCGACCGCGCCGCGTTTTCAACTGCGCTCGCTCGAGGATTACGAGGAGCTGCACCGCCGCAATCGCGCGCGCAGCAAGTCGGTGACGCGGTCGTCATTTGCGGCGCGGGAACTGTCCGAGGAGGTTCCGGGGCAGTCGAACGGCGAGAACGGCTTCGCCTGTTTCACGCAGGCCATCCGCGAGAACGCGCTCTACCTTCTCGACGAGCCGGAGAACAGTCTCTCGGCGCGGCGTCAGGCGGAGCTTGCGGATTTCGTCGGGCAGGCGGCGAGATTTTACGGCTGCCAGTTCGTCATCTCGACGCACTCGCCCTTCTTTCTCTCCATGCCCGGCGTGAAAATTTACGACCTCGACGCGCGCCCCGTCGCAGTACGGAAATGGCAGGAGCTCGACAATGTGCGCGCCTATTTCGAGCTTTTCGACCGCCACCGCGACGAGTTTTTGTAGGCGGCGGTGATGCCTTAAGGCTTCACACGTAATTCCGATGGTGCAATTCAATGGTGCATCCGGAGGCGTGACTGACGGTGCATCCGGAGGCGTGACTGACAGTGCTTCCGACGGCGCAACTGCGAATTCGCACCATAAGCCGCGGCGCTTAGGCGTCGCGGCAGGATGTGTTTGACGAGGATTTTCGCGTGGCAGTCGTGTGTAAGAGACATGCGCAATGGTCTTGCGAGTGACGGCTGTGAAAAAATCGCCTGAAAGCCTCGCGCCAAACGCCGGAACTCACATATTACCCTTCCGTTCAGGCGAAAAATATCTCATTCCGTTCAGGCAGAAAATATCATTTTACAGGAGGCAGCGGTATGCCGGATCTGAGTCAGATTTCCGTACGCAAGCTGTACGGCGTCGGCGCGGTGCGCGCGGCAGCGTACGCCCGCGTGGGCGTCGAAAGCATTTACGATCTGTTGTTCTATTTTCCCCGCGCGTACGAAAACCGCGGTGAAATTTCTCTGCTCGCGGCGACACACGACGACGTCAAAAGCGCCGTCATTCTGACCGTTGCGACCGAGCCGCGCGCCTTCCGTCTGCGGCGCGGGATGGATCTTCTGCGCCTGCGCGCGTTCGACGAAAGCGGCAGCTGCACCGTAACATTTTTCAACCAAAGCTACCTGAAGGACAAGTTTCCGATTGGCTCGACATTCCGTTTTTGGGGCAAGGTCGAGCGCGACGGGCGGGGGTTTGCCATGTCGTCGCCGGCGTTCGAGCCGTTCGCGCCCGACGTCGGGCTGCCCGCGCTCTACCCCGTCTACCCGCTGACCGAGGGGCTGAGCCAAAAGCAACTTCAGAAGGACATTGAGGCCGCGCTTTTGCTGTCCGGTCAGCTCGAGGACCCGCTGCCGGACGACATTCGCCGCAAAAATTCGCTCTGCGATATTGCGTTCGCGCTGCGCAACATCCACGCGCCCGAGGACTACAAAATGCTCGCCGTTGCCAAGCGGCGGCTGATATTTGACGAGCTGTTCATGTTCGGGCTGGGGCTTGCGACCGCGCATAAAACTCAACGGACAATCGGCGCGCCGCAGTGTCCGGCCGCGCCAGAGCCGCTAACCGATCTGCTTCCCTATCGTCTGACCGGCGCGCAGGCTCGCGTCATCGACGAAATCGGCCGCGAGATGGCCTCCGATATTCCAATGCGGCGCATTGTCGTCGGCGACGTCGGCTGCGGCAAGACCGTCTGCGCGGCGGCCGCCATGTACATCGCAGTGGCGAGCGGACGTCAGGCGGTGCTCATGGCGCCAACCGAAATTCTCGCGCGCCAGCATTTTTCCGACCTCGGGCCGCTGTTCGCGCGGCTCGGCATCGACTGCGCGCTTCTGGTCGGCGCGACTCCGGCGGCGGAAAAGCGACGGATAAAGGCGGCGCTGTCGGCGGACGACCCCGCCGCGCGGCTGAACGCAGTCATAGGCACACACGCGCTCATTTCGGACGGCGTGGAATTTGCCGCGCCCGGCGTCATTGTGACGGACGAGCAGCATCGTTTCGGCGTCACGCAGCGCGCGACGCTCGCACAAAAAAACAAAAGCGCCCACGTTCTGGTCATGAGCGCGACGCCCATTCCGCGTTCGCTGGCGCTTGTCATATACGGTGACCTCGACATTTCGCGCATTGACGAAATGCCGCCGGGGCGTCAGCACGTGGACACGTTTGTGGTCGACGAGGGCTACCGCGCGCGGCTGGACAGCTTCATTGAAAAGCTATGCACCGATGGCGGGCAGGTTTACATTGTCTGCCCGGCGATCGAGGAGCGCGAATGCGAGGAAAACGAGATCAGCATGTCCGAAATTTCGCTATTCCGCGAGCCGGAGGAAGCGCCGCCGCTCAAGGCGGTCGAGACCTATGCGGGCGAGCTTGCCGAGCGTCTGCCGGGGCTGCGGATCGGGCTCATACACGGCAAGCTATCGGCCGCCGAAAAGGAAGGCGTCATGCGCGCGTTTGCGGCGGGCGAGCTCGACGTGCTCGTATCGACGACCGTCATCGAGGTGGGCGTCAACGTACCGAACGCATGTCTGATGGTGGTCGAAAACGCCGAGCGGTTCGGGCTTTCGCAGCTGCACCAGCTGCGCGGTCGTGTCGGGCGCGGGAAGCGCAAATCGTACTGTGTCCTTGTGTCGGATGCCAAGGGCGAGAAGGCGCGCAAGCGGCTCGAGACCATGCACACGACCTACGACGGATTCACGATTGCCGAGACCGACCTGCGAATGCGCGGTCCGGGCGATTTTGTGGGCAGCGCCGGTCAGGGGAATGGTCTGCGACAGAGCGGTGGGGTGAGCTTCCGGCTTGCCGGCATGTGTGACGACACCGCCCTCATGACCGCCGCCAATGACGCCGCCCGCGCCCTCATCGCCGACGACCCGCAGCTCGGTGAACACCCAACTCTCCGACGCGCCGTCGAGCAAATGTTCTGCGTCAAAAACTCGGACATAAGTTAACGGGGCTACTATCAGCGAGAAAGAATGTTTCGCGCTCTGCGGAGCATGGCCAGCACGGAGTGTTTCGCGCTCTGCAGAGCGCGACCAGCGCTACGCGGCGCTGGACCCGCGCCGCCTCCCCAAAGGCGGGCGAAAACTTTCACAAATTTGGGCAAGTTAAAGTCTGTGGGACGCCGGGATGAGCGGTTTAGGGCGTTTAAGTGCAGATGTTGCGGCATCACATTGTGGTTCAGCACCGCCCTGATGGAGAAGAGTAACTTCATTGGTGTAGGTAAAGCATCGGTTAAAACTCTGCCTCCCTCCGGGAGGGGGTGGCACGCGAAGCGTGACGGAAGGAACCAGCGGGACGTTAAGTTTGTGTTGACCACATCGCCGCTGCAAGCTCTCACGCCATCACTCCCCCTAATCCCGCGCTCTCCCTCAGTCACGGCAGGCCGTGACAGCTCCCTCCCGGAGGGAGCCTCGGGTTTGTTGCGGGCGGGAGTGAACTGCCTCGGGTTTGTTGTGTTCGGAAGTGCGTCGCCTTGATTTTGGCGTGTTCGGAAATGCACCGCCTTGACTTTAGTACGTCCGGGAATGCACCGCCTTGATTTTGTTGTCGCTATGCCGGAAAGTACAGCTTCATTAATACATGCAAAGCATCGGTTAAATAAAAGGCTCCCTTTGCACAAGGGAGCCTTGGTTTAGAGCGACGTTTTGATTGTAAATGTGAAGTTGCTTTTTATCAAAGAGGCTGGCGACCGATGGTCGCCCCTACGACGGCAGGCTTGACCCACCATGCGTTGGCCGTCGAAGGCGGGGCATCTTTTCCGAAAATCGGACGCGCTTTACAAACGCCCTTCCACCGTTCCGAATGGGCACCGCACGCGAAGCAGGGCGGTGCTGAACTATCGCGGGATGACATAACGCATACACTTAAACGCTTAAAACCGTACATCCCGGCGTCCCACAGACCTTAACCCGCCCTTTTTGTGAAAGTTTTGCTGGGTCTCGGGGGCTTTTTCAAAAGCCGCCCGAGCGGGGCTCGGGGCAGCGCCCCGAGAACAATCGGTTTCTGCTCGCTTCATACACGTTCCATCCCATTTCCGAAAGTTTTTGCGGGATTCTTAAGGGCGCTTTTTTCAAAAAGCGCCCTTAAGTGGGGCTCGGGGCAAAACCCCGAGGCGTTCCCCATTGGTGGGGTTCGGGGCAAAGCCCCGAGGCACGCCCCTTACTTTCTCTTCAGCCTCACCAAGAACATGACCGCGGCGGAGACGGCAAGAGCGATTATGAGGGGGATAATGCGCACGCGGAACGACGCGGAGACCTCGTGCTGAGTCACGGGGCCGTTGTCGTCATCGTTTTTGTATATTGCGCAGGACACGCTCATCGTGTTCTTGATATACGGCCGGAAGCCCGGACGCTTCTTTTTTTCGACTGCCGGAGCGGCCGCCTCATCGAGCGGCTGGCACTGTTCGTTCTGCTTGTCTTTATTTCTCATTTCGGTTTTTTCCTTTCCGAATTTCAGTTATTTGTGGGTGCGGACTTGAGCCCGTAACGCAAAAGCGTCAGGCTGTCCGAGGTTGCAAGATTGTCGACGCCGGTCAGCACAAGCACGCCGCAAGCGCCCTTCTCGCGCGCCAGCTTGGCGACGGAACCCGTGTAGCTGCGCAGATCGATGATCTCGAGCCGGTAGTGCCGCGCCAAAAACGGCACCAGCGAGTGCGCATAGCTGTCCTTGACAAGGACGAGCGTCGGCTTGTCGGCGTCGTCGCCGTCCGCGCGGAAGACGCGAACGTGGGCGTTGTTCCCGCCGATGAACGCGCTGTATTTGTCCTTGCCGTCGAGGTAGGAGGTGTCGTAAAAGCCGTCGAGACGGCTGCCGGTCAGCATGTTTTCGACGACATACCCCTCGTCCCCGGCGTATCGGTAAAAACACATGGTGTCAGGCTCGACGAAGTACATCCCCGAGCTCGAATATGTCGTGCCGTAAAACTCGGTCGAGACGACCACGCGCTCAAAATCGCTCGCGGGATAGGGCGTGTAGCCCAGCTGCCGCCCGAGCTCGACGTAGGCGGCGTACGCGCCGTCCGTCGTCCAGTGGTGGTCGGTGCGGTACCAGACGTACTCCCCCGCCCTGCTCAGCTCGCGCAGACGGTCGCGGTAGCGCGCCGCGTCGGACTGATGCGCGACTATCGCTTCCCATATCGCGTCCGACCGGTCAGCCCCGTAAAGCGCCGGAAGCTCGTCGCAAAGCACGTCAATAGCGCGCGGCGCGACCGCCAGCTCTACCGGTATCCCCTCGCCTGCGAGCGCCGTCCGCAGATCGCCGACCGCCGCGAGATTGCGCTCCGTTATCGACGTGTCGTTGTACTCGAGCCGCTTTATCAGCGTCCCGCCCGAGCCGAGAATGACTCCGTTGTTCTGCCCCTTGAGCTGCGCCAGCTCGCACACCGCCTTGAGCTGAACCATCATCCGCCGAACCGGGAACTGGTCCGAATAGAACGACGTAACGTCCGCCGTCCACTCGCCGCTGGCGAGCGCGCCAAAGGAAAAGGCGGGAAAGGTCGTGAGACTGCGGTTCTCGTCCTCGGAAAAGGACGACGGGGGCAGTATGAATATCGCGATTCCCATGACCGCGATCATGGCCGACAGCACCGTGATGAGTATCAGGTCGGCCGCCCGACAGGCGGGCGCCGTGCGTCTCTGAAGCGCGAGGTATTTCTGCGCCTCGGCGTCGGCCGGGTTGATTTTTGCCATGCTTGCCTCCTGTCTGCAGATAAAGAGGTCAACTCAAGGCTTAGCCGCGCAACTCGGCGTTGCGCGATGATGTCTCAAAGGAAACCTCTGAGTCTCAGAGCTCACCTAAAGTATAACCCCTTCAGTCGTTTATTATGACAGCTTGACGGCGATCACAAATCCGCCGTCATTGTCGCCCGAGATGGTGTACTGCTTACCCTCGGGAACCTGAACCGAGGTCTGCGAGCCGGACGCCACCGGGATGCGGTAAATTTCATATTTATTGCCTTGGCTGTCGGTCGAACTCAGGTGACTGTCAGTCAGCGTGTGCGACTTCAGAAGCTCTATGTACTCCTCAAAGCACAGATTATTCGCCTTCATGTAGGCGGCGTGCGCCACGCCGACGTAGCGGTAGGCGTTCGAATAGTTGCTGACGCCGGTAATGGACACCTTGCTGTCCGGATAACGGACGACAAAGCCATACTCCGCGCCGTGCTCTGCGAGCCAGGCGTAGCTGTCGGCAAACTTGGAGTCGTTGATGCTGTACATTATGCCGTCCATATAGAACTTGAGCGTCACGAGACAGCCGGTGTGGTGGTCGCTGTACCCGCTCTTGGTGTCAAGACCGAGCGCATCCTGCTCCTCGGCGGTGCGGTAGGCGGCTGTCACCAGCGCGTAGCCGTTGCCGGTCGCGGCGTAAAACGCGTCCATCATGGAGTTGAAGGCCTTGAGCGCCTCGGCGTCCATCAGCTTGTCGTATTCACAGCTGTACGAATGCTCGCCGTCGGCATTTTTGTTGCGGCTTGCGCGTATGTCGGAAAGCCCCGCCGCGCCCGACGGGAAAACATATTTATGAGATTTGTTGACCAGCACCAGCGGGCCCGCGGTCGCCTTGGAGTTGTCGTACATAAAGGCAGTGTAGCCGCTGTGCGTGGGGGCGGCGGTGTCGGGGGCGGTGGTCGTGGTGATGTCATCGGTGCCGGAGGGCTTGGAGTCTCCGCGCGCCTGAGCAATCTCAAGCGCCAGCATGACCGTGGCCAGTATCAGAAGCACGATAACGACCGTCAGAGCGGCAAAAACTACTATTCTTTTTATCTTTTTGCGCCGACGCAGCTCCGCGCGGCCGGATCCGGGAAGTGGTGGGGTAGGCATGCTCGCTCTCCTTTTTGTTTATTGTCCCGCAAAGCCCTGCGGGAAGGTCGAGGGGAGCTCCCGTACGGAAGGTCCCCTCGCAAAACTGTCTTATTTAGCGTCCTTGATGGAGAAGTCCATGCGACCCTTCTTATCGAGACCCATGTACTTGACCTTGACGGCCGAGCCGACATCGATGCCGGCCTCAGTGACCTTATTGAGACGCCTTTTTGCAATCTTGGAAATGTGAACCATTCCCTCCTTGCCGGGTGCGTACTCGACGAAGCAGCCGACGTCCTCGTTGGGCTTGTCCTTGCTTGCGAGAATCTTGACGACGGTCGCGTTGTAGACAGCGCCGACCTCGGGCTCGAAGCAGATAGCGTCGATAGCGGCCTTGGCCATAGCGGCGCTCTCGCCATTGACGGCTGCGATGATGACGGTTCCGTCATCGTCGATGTCGACCTTGGCTCCGCTGTCGGCCACAATCTTCTGAATGACCGAGCCGCCCTTGCCTATGACCTCACGAATCTTATCGGGGTCGATGTGCATGGTTGTCATCTTGGGCGCGTACTTGGAAACCTCGGCGCGAGGCTCGGGGATAGCCTTGAGCAGCACCTCGTCGATGATATAATCACGTCCGCGGTGGGTGGTGATGAGTGCCTGCTTGATAATCTCGGGCGTCAGACCGTCGATCTTGAGATCCATCTGAATGGAGGTGATACCCTTGTGAGTACCGGCGACCTTGAAGTCCATGTCGCCGTAGAAGTCCTCGAGACCCTGGATGTCGAGCATGGTGTCCCACGAGCCGTCCTCGGCGGTGATAAGGCCGCAGGAGATACCGGCGACGGGAGCCTTAATCGGCACGCCTGCATCCATCAGTGCGAGGGTGGAGCCGCAGACCGAGCCCTGCGAGGTCGAACCGTTGGAGGAAACGACGTCGGAAACCAGTCTTATAGCGTAGGGAAACTCCTCCTCGGATGGGAGAACGGGGATAAGCGAACGCTCAGCCAGCGCGCCGTGACCTATCTCGCGGCGGCCGGGGCTACGGGTAGCCTTGGCCTCGCCGGTGGAGAAGCCGGGCATGTTGTAGTGGTGCATGTATCTCTTGGAGGTGTCGTTGTCGATACCGTCGAGCATCTGCGCCTCGGACAGCATGCCGAGGGTTGCGGCGGTGAGCACCTGGGTCTGGCCACGGGTGAAGAGTCCCGAGCCGTGGACGCGGGGCAGCAGGCTCACCTCGGCGCCGAGGGGACGGATCTGATCCATACGGCGGCCGTCGACACGCTTTTTGTCGACCAGCAGCCAGCGGCGGACTATCTTCTTCTGAATCTTGTAGATCAGCTCGGGGAGCTGGACTGCGAGGTCGGGATACTCCTCGCCGAACTTCTCCATGATGGCGTCCTGAATGGGCACCATGCGGGCGTCTCTTATGTTCTTGTCGTCGGTGTCAAGCGCGAACATGACGTCCTTCTCGCAGAAGTCGAATATCTTATCGAACATATCATGGTCAAGCTCGCAGGAGGGATACTCAAACTTGGGCTTGCCGATCTCGTCGACGATGGCGTCGATGAAGACGAGCAGATCCTTGATCTCTCTGTGAGCCGTCATGATGGCGTTGTACATAGTGTCGTCGTCGACCTCGTTTGCGCCGGCCTCGATCATAACGACCTTCTTGGAGGTCGCCGCGACGGTCAGCTGCAGGTCGGACTTCTTCTGCTGCTCCTCGTTGGGGTTGACGACCAGCTTGCCGTCAACAAGACCCATGAATACGCCGCCGATAGGACCGTTCCACGGGATGTCCGAGATGGACAGAGCGATGGAAGCGCCGATCATAGCGGTGATCTCGGGCGAGCAGTCAGGGTCGACGGACATAACCGTCAGCGTCAGCGCCACGTCGTTGCGCAGATCCTTCGGGAAGAGCGGACGGATGGGGCGATCGATAACGCGGGCGGTGAGTATTGCCTTTTCGGAAGGCTTGCCCTCTCTCTTGAGGTAGCCGCCGGGAATCTTGCCCGCGGCGTACATTCTCTCCTCAAAGTCGACAGACAGCGGCAGGAAATCAATGCCGTCGCGCGGCTTTGCGGAAGCGGTGGCACAGCAAAGCACAATGGTGTCACCGTAATGAATCATCACGGAACCGTTTGCAAGCCCTGCGACCTTGCCGATCTCGACCACAAGGGGTCTGCCGGCCAGCGTGTAGTTGAACACCCTGTAGTTCCTGAACTGCATAGGTGTGCTGATGGGTTCTGACATTTAAGTGTCCTCCGTTTTATTTATTTAGGCTTCACCGCGCAATTCCGATTGTGCAATTGCGCAGCAACGCCTCCACCCCACGGAGGTTTAGCACTTAAATACGCGTCGCGCCCGGCGGCACATATTTAACTGCTAATCCGGCGTGAGATCTTTTCGGTGTTGTGCCCGGGAGGCGGAGCCTCCCGGGACGCAGTTAGGCAGTCTTACTTTCTGATCTGGAGCTTGTCGATGATAGCACGGTAGCGCTCGATGTCGGTCTTCATGAGGTAGCCCAGAAGGTTTCTTCTGTGGCCGACCATCTTCTGAAGGCCGCGGCGGCTGTGGTTATCCATGCGGTTGTTCTTCAGGTGCTCGGTAAGATTCTTGATGCGATAGGTCAGAAGTGCGATCTGAACCTCGGGCGAGCCGGTGTCACCCTCGTGGATGGCATACGCATCGATAATTGCCTGCTTTTCTTCTCTGGTCATGATTTTTTCACCTTTCAAAATTATTGCACTGACACAGCGACCGGTTGGTGAATTACCGCAAGCGGCTTATGTCCGGGGGCCGAGCCAATGTTATTCAATGTACATTATATCACACCGCCGCGGCTTTGTAAATAGCTTTATTGATTTTTCCCTTTTATTTTTTGGGCATTGCCGCGCGCCTCGAGGTACCTGCGCACGACGCCCCACAGTCCGACCGCGCCGCACACGACCAGCATCCCGCCGAACAGCCGCCGCAGCACCGCGCCGTCAAGCACGGACGAGAGAAAGCTGCCGAGCAGCGCCCCGACGACGCCGGTCGGTATCATCAGCGCGCACAGGCCGAAGTAAATTTTGCGCCGCCGCAGATGCACGCACAGCGACGCCCCGGACGAGAACAGAAAAAAATAAAGATTCAGCCCCTGCGCGGCGAGCTGAGGCACCGTGTCGGCCATGGTCAGCCACACGACGAGCAGCCCCGCGCTGCCCACGCCCATTCCGGACAGCAGCGCGATGCCGAGTCCCGCGATTATGTCGCCTATCATACGTCCCTCCTATCTCACGAGCATGGTGATGCCCGAGTATATGATTATAACCGAGAAAATCAGCTTGAGCCAGTCGGCGCTTATGCGGTCGAGTATCAGCGCGCCGCAGACGCCACCCACCACCGCCGGAAGCACAAGAATGCCCAGCTCGCGGCTGTCCGCAAGGCCGCGCAGGCTGTAATTTATCGCCGACACCGCCGAGAGCGGCAGCATCACCGCCAGCGCGTTGGCGAATATGTCGCGGCGCTCGGCGGCGCTGCCACGCAGCATGCGCCCGAGTCCCCAGACGGCGATAATCCCGCCGCCCGCCCCGAGCAAACCGTTGACAAAGCCCGACATAAGTCCCGTAAGGGCGGCAAATATTATGAGTATGACACCTGACATGTCAGCCTCCTTTTGTAAACAAAAAGTTAAATATCGGTGTTTCGCTTGAAATGGGGTGGCCATAGTGCTATAATATAGGGGTATAACTGTCTCCCGAAGCGGCGACCGCACCTTTATTATCCACCGTCGCGGCCGCTACGATACGGACTCCGGCGTCGCCGCGCAATTCTTTTTGCCGCGACGTCAGGACTTCCCGGCGCAATTCCGATGGTTCGATTGCGCGGCGGAGCCTTAAGGCTTCACCGCACGATTCCGATGGCGCAGAGCGCAGTCGGAACCGCGTAATGCTTCCGCAAACAAAAAAATAGGGGCATGTCCCCTGAAAGGATGTATAAATGTCTGAGAAAAACAAAAGGAACCAGCTGCCCTCCGGCGACGACGAGTCGCGGGCGCTCCCGCGCGGCAAGTCGCAGGGCGAGATGCCCGGTGTGCGCCGCACCGGGCGCTCCGACCGCGCTGACGACGTTCCCGCGCGCTCGGGCGGCGTGCGCGCCGCATCCGGCACGCCCGGCGACGGCGACGCTCAGGGTCAGCCGCCACGTCGTTCGAGGCAGAGCCGCGAGCCGATTCACGAGGCCGTGCCCAAAGCCGCGCCGTCGGCAAAGTTTGTCCACCAGTTTATTCCCTACATGCTGTTCGTGCTGGCACTGTTTTTCTCTGCCTGCTTCATATGCGTGGGGCTTGTCGACGCCGGCGGAGCCGTCGGTGTGATCGGCCGTGCGCTCAACAACTTTTTCTGCGGACTTTTCGGCTGGCCCGCCTTCGTCCTGCCGCTGGTGCTGATTAACCTCGCGGTCTTCTGGCGCAAGTACGTCGACATGGGTCTTGTGCCGCTCAAGCTCAGCTTTTCGCTTCTGATACTGCTCATCACCTCGGCGCTTGTGCACGTCGTGACGATAAATTCGCTCGGCTCCGAGGGCTTCGACATCGCCGCGCTGTGGCGTAACGGCGTCGTGCTGCGCGGCGGCGGCGTGCTCGGCGGTCTGCTCGGCGAGCTCAGCTACCGCGCGCTCGGACTGCTCGGCTCGCTGATAATTCTCATTCCCATGATAGGCGTTCTGCTCATGTTCCTGTTCGGAACGACGCCGCGCGGCATCTGGCTCTATCTGCGCTACAAGACCAAGGTCATGGCCGAGCACCGTCAGCAGCGCCGCGAAGCGATGGAGAACGACGAGACCGTCATCGCCCGCCGCAACGCCCGTGACGAGCGCGAGCGCGAACGCCGTGAGCTGCGTCAGCGCGAGAAGGAAGAGGCCAAGCGCCGCCGCCATGAGCTGCTCCGCCGCAAGAGCGAGACGGACGAGGACGATTCCGTCTTCAGCGAGAATCACGAGGTGGTCGTCGGCAGCAGGGATAAAAAACTGCCGCGCGAGGGCTCAATTCCAATCCCTGCGGACGACGACAACGGCACGCCGACCGAGGGCTCCATCCCTCTGCGCCCGGCTGATCCCGGGTCTGTTCCCGTTCCGCCCGCCGCGGACGACACTCCCGCAGATGCCGGAAAGCCGTCTGACGACAAGACTTCCGGCAAAAAGACACAGGTCGTCGAGCCTGTCCGTCGCGGCAGCGGCAGCGTTTACGTCGACGGACTCGAGCAGGATCCCGATTACAACGATCTCAACGATATAATAAGCGGCAACATCAAGCCCGCGCCTGGCGGCAACGCCGACGACATTGACGACATTGACGGTGTGAGCGGCTCCAACGGCTCGATTCCCGTACCGCCCGTGCGCACGACGCCCGCAGAGAAGGCAAAGGCCGACGAGGCGACCGTCGAGTCGATGGGCATAATAACAGATACCGACGACATTTCCGACCTCATGGCTTCCGACGACGAGGAGCCGGTCCGCGAGCAGCCGACCGAGTACGTCTTCCCGCCCGTCGATCTGCTCACCAAGGATCCCGGCTCGAGCGACGACTTTGCCGAGGAGCTTCAGGACAACGCCAAGCGTCTGATGGACACGCTGCGCAGCTTCAACGTCCGCATCAAGGAGATCAACTACTCCCGCGGCCCCACAATCACGCGCTACGAGCTCAAGCCCGACGACGGCGTGCGAATCCGCTCCATCGCCAACCTTGTCGACGACATCGCACTCAGCCTTGCGACGGCGGGCGTGCGTATCGAGGCTCCCATTCCCGGCAAATCCGCGGTCGGCGTCGAGGTGCCGAACAAGCACCAGGCGACGGTATATCTGCGGACGCTGATCGAGTCGCCGACGTTTGCCGAGAGCCCGAGCCGACTGGCCGTCTGCCTCGGCGAGGACGTCGCGGGCAAGCCCATCTACTTCAACATCGACAAAATGCCCCACCTTCTCATCGCGGGTGCAACCGGCATGGGTAAGTCGGTGTGTATCAACAGTATTATCATCAGTATTCTCTACAAGGCCAAGCCCGACGAGGTCAAGCTGATACTTGTCGACCCGAAAAAGGTCGAGTTCAACATTTACAGGGACATTCCGCATCTGTACGTGCCGGTCGTGAGCGACCCCAAGAAGGCCGCGGGCGTGCTGGCGACGGCGGTTGCCGAGATGGAGCGGCGCTTTGAGCTCATCGAGAGCGTCAACGTCCGCGACATCAACAACTACAACAAACTCGCCGAGGGCGACCCGGACATCGAGCCTCTGCCGCGTATCGTCATTATCATCGACGAGCTGGCCGACCTCATGATGACCGCCTCCGACGACGTTGAGACTGCCATCTGCCGTCTTGCGCAGAAGGCGCGTGCCGCGGGAATTCACCTGATAATCGGTACGCAGCGACCGTCCGTTGACGTCATCACGGGTCTTATCAAGGCCAACATACCGTCGCGTATCGCCTGCAAGGTGTCGAGCCAGGTCGACTCGCGAACCATCATCGACATCGGCGGCGCCGAGAAGCTGATCGGGCGAGGCGACATGCTGTTTGCCCCCGTCGGCGCAATGAAGCCCCTGCGTGTGCAGGGTGCGTTCGTGGGCGACATGGAGGTTGAGAACATCGTCGAGTTCATCAAGCAGCACAACTCCGGGGCGCACTACGACGACGAATTCATCCGTCGTATCGAGGAGGAGGCTGCGAAATGCGGCAACAAGAAGGGCGGCGGTTCTGCCACGGCCAATATTGAGGACGTCGACGGCGAGGGCGTTGATCCCAAGCTGCGCGAGGCGATAGAGCTTGCCATTGAGTCGGGCAAAATCTCGACGTCGCTGATGCAGCGACGGCTCGAGGTCGGCTACGGTCGCGCGGCCAAGATACTCGACCAGATGGAGAAGCTCGGCTACATCAGTGCTCCCGACGGCAACAAGCCGCGCCGCGTGCTCATCACCAAGGAGCAGTTCATGGAAAAGGTCATCAACGACGACATAGGCGGGTGAGACGTAGGTTGATGGACGTATTTGCATATGTCCGTGCGCGGTTAAATTGAATTGTAAGGCATCACCGCGCAATGTCCGAGTGGCACACTTGCCGGGCATTTTTCCGTCATATTTCACAAAAATTCTTGACTGTAGCGCCGCTACAGCCTGCGAATTTTTGTTTCATCTTACGAAAAGCCTGACTGCGCAATTGCACCATCGGAATTACGCGGTGAAACCTTAAGTTTGCGGTTTCCGCCGGAAAGTCCGGCGGGGACCGCTTTTTTATGAATAATAAGTTCTTTGGTCTTGGCACGCGTGCCAAAGCCAAAGAACTTATCTTGCATACAGGCATATGCAATACGCCTCACCCTCGGTGCGCTTTGTCAAGCGCAGAAAACTCTTTCCTCAAAAAATCATAAAAACTTCTCGACAGCCATTGACACGGCGGCTTTTTGTGGTATATAATAAGGTGAATTTTTGTTTGTTGTGGAGCGAATATGTCGAACCAAACCGTTGTTATACTTGACTTTGGCGGTCAGTACAAAGAGCTGATAGCGCGGCGCGTCCGCGAGTGCGGGGTGTACTCGGTCATCGAACCCTATGATACCCCCATCGAACAGCTTGCCGCCATGAATCCCATAGGAATCATCTTCACAGGCGGTCCCCAGAGCGTCTACGCCGAAGGCTCGCCTACATGCGACCCCGGCGTTTTCGGGCTCGGCGTCCCGGTGCTCGGTATCTGCTACGGTATGCAGCTGATGTGCCACCTCTGCGGCGGCAAGGTCGTGTCCTGCACCCGGAGCGAGTACGGCACGCTTGACGCCACGCTCGACGACACCTCCTCGGCGCTGTTCAGCGGCCTTGAGAGCGCCCAGCGCGTGCTCATGAGCCACACCGACCGCGTCGACGGTCTGCCCGAGGGCTTCCGCGTGACGGCGCATACCGAGCTTTGCCCGATTGCGGCGTTTGAGAACCCCGCGCGCCAGCTCTACGGCGTGCAGTTCCACCCCGAGGTCGAAAACTCGGCGCACGGCAAGGACATGCTGCATAATTTCCTGTACAACATCTGCCACGCGGCGGGCGACTACTCGATGGAGGACTACCTCCGCTCGAGAATAGCCGCAGTGCGCGAGCAGGTCGGCGGGAAGCGCGTCCTGCTCGGACTTTCCGGCGGCGTTGACTCGTCGGTCTGCGCGGCGCTGCTCTCACAGGCGCTTCCGGGACAGCTTATCTGCGTCTACATCGACCACGGATTTATGCGCGCAGGCGAAACGGATCAGATAAAGGAAGTTTTTTCGAAGCGCGACCTCAATTTCATCTACGTCGACGCCCGCGCACGCTTTCTTGCGCGGCTTGCTGGCGTCACCGACCCCGAGCGCAAGCGCAAGCTGATAGGCGAGGAGTTCGCACGCACGTTTGAGGACGAGGCCCGGCGCCTCGGCAACCCCGAATTTCTCGCGCAGGGCACGATATACCCCGACATAGTCGAGTCGGGCAAGAACAAATCGGCTGTCATCAAGAGCCACCACAACGTCGGCGGACTGCCCAAGGATCTCGGCTTTGAAGGCGTGGTCGAGCCGCTGTCGGGCTTGTTCAAGGACGAGGTTCGCCGTCTCGGAGAGTTGCTCGGGCTGCCGAAGAAGCTGGTCTGGCGTCAGCCCTTCCCCGGCCCCGGACTCGCGATACGCATAATCGGTGAGGTGACGGAGGAGAAACTGAACATTCTGCGTGCTGCCGACGCCATTGTCCGCGAGGAAATCGGCCGCTCGAGAGTGAGAGTCGACCAGTATTTCGCCGTGCTGACCGATACGCTGAGCGTCGGCGTCATGGGCGACTTCCGCACATACGAGCGTCTGCTGGCCATCCGCGCCGTCCGCACCAACGACTTCATGACCTGCGAGTACGCCCGCCTGCCTCACTCGCTGCTCGCGCGCATGTCCTCCCGCATCACCAACGAGGTCGCAGGCATCAACCGCGTCTCGTACGACATAACCGCAAAGCCGCCGGCTACGATTGAGTGGGAATAAAACGAATTATGCCCGAAAGCCTTGAAATCACAGGGTTTTCGGGCATTTTTGTTTTGTGGGCGTACCACATTCGTACCATAATCCGCTATCGTTCTGCTATCATAGCACATATTCCGTAAGGATTGCCGCAATTTCGCTTTGTTTATTGGGGTACAAATGCGAATATGTGTTAAGGGTTGTTTTTATATCTTCGTGTCCTAACCGTTCACTTATAGAAAGTGGAGAAACGCCTAACTCAATCAAATGGCTTGCGTGACTGTGCCGCAATTCATGCACTCTGATTTTACGAACACCGGAGCTTTTACAATACTTAAGCATGTCTCTATGCAATGATGATTTCGTGGAAAGAAAGAGTCTATCTTCCGGACTGTATCCGTATAATTGCTCTGCATATTTTTTTACCATTTCCATAACGGAAATGGGCATGGCGATTGTCCTTTTACTTTTTTCCGTTTTTGTTTTCTTGGTGATCTGTTGCCCATCAACTACTGTAAAACTTTTATTGACTGTAATGACATTTTTCTCGAAATCAAAGTCATTCAGTGTGAGTGCAAGCAGTTCACCCATTCGCATACCACTATAAAAGAACAAATTAAATATTGTATATGCATTTATATCGTCTTTTGCAGCTTGGATAAACCTTTGAAATTCATCATAAGTCCAAAAGTCAAATTTTTCAGCGTTTTGTTTTCCCATGCTGCCGCATAATTGCGCAGGATTCCTTGCTAATCCATAATACCGAATAGCAAAATTAAATATAGTCGAAAGC
>CAVIBA010000016.1:832-21485 GCA_963640785.1 Bulleidia sp. | reverse complement strand
TTATGCCTTCGGCATAATCAAATTGTTCTTTCTCTGCTCGCGGCAGAAAAGTACACTTAAAACACGTCGGAGGCCGTCCACGGCGGCAGCCCGCCAAGGCCAAAGAACTTTTTTATAGAAAAGCGGTCTCCGCCGGACTCTTCGGCGAAAACCGCAAAAAACATTTTAATCAGCATACGGGCATATGCAATAGCCCACACCTCAATACTCCTCCACCCGCACCAGTATCACCGACAGATCATCCCTCCCCCCGACGCTTTGCGCGCGGCCGGTTATGCGGTGCGCCATGAGGTCGAGGTCGTCGTCCCACTCGAGGCTGAGGACATCCTCAAGCCACTCCGGCGATGAACAATCCGGGGACGGACAGTCTGGGGACGGACAGTCCGGCGTCGGACAATCCGGGGACGAACGGTCCGACGGACAATCTCGCTCCGAGCCACCGGGCGTCTGACCCGGCAGCGGCAGCCCGGCGTCGGTCACGCCGTCGCTGACCATTATCACCACGTCGCCGGGCATCAGCTCGATTGCCGTCCGGCGCGCGTCGATGGCGTTCAGAATGCCCAGCGGCACCGTCTCGGCGCGCAGCCTGAAAACGTCGCCGCCGCGCCGGACGTACGTCGGCGCCGCGCCGCTTTTTATAATCGACGCCTGACCGTTCAAAAGGTCAAGCGTAAAAAGATCAACCGTCGCCGAGCACTCCGACTCCCACGCGCCGCCCTTAGAGCGCAGCACGCCGTTGAGCATCCGCAGCGACGTCTCGACGCCGTTGCCCGCCGACAGCATTTTCTCGAGGAACACCGTCACAAGCCCCGAGCAGAAGGCCGCCTCGCTGCCGCTGCCCATTCCATCGCTTATCAGGGCGTAAAAACGGTCGTGGCCGTCCTCAAACATGCGTATGCTGTCGCCGCAGGGCGCGTCCTCCTCGGACGGCGCGCACAGCCCCGCCTTCACGACCGAACAGCACCGTCTGCTCGTCAGCGTCGCCTCGACGCGCCCGCCGGAGAGCGAGAAAACCGGCTCCTCAAGCCGACACCCGACTGCCGTCTCGAGACAGCGCCGCAGCTGTCCGCTCTCGAGTCGCGCGCGCTCGGGGTCGAGCCCGCCGATACGTATCACGCGCCGCCGCCCGCCGTAGACTGCCAGCTCGCCGCCGAGTCCCATGCCCTCGAGCGCGCGGCTGACTGCCGCCGCCAGCGCCTCCGACTGCCCGTACTCCTGCCGTTGCTGCTCCACCGCGTCGCACAGCAGACGCGAAATCGACTCGTAATCCAGCGCAAACAGACTCAGCTTCTCACTCCGCAGCACCGCCTCGGTCAGCTGCCCGACCTCGACGTTTATCTCACGGCAAATGCACGCGATGTCGCGACAGCGCGCCCGCGTCCGCTCGGGCAGCACCTCGGGCAGGGCGCGCCCGTGGTCGCCGAGCGCCGCCGCAAGCCGCGCGACCATGTCGAGACTGACGCCGTATTCCAGCCCCCAGCACACCTCGCGGCGCGGACAGTCGGGGCAGTGCCGGTCAAAAACGCTGTCGCAGACGCGGCGCAGATCCAGAAGTCCCGGCCGCCGAACCCGGTCGCTCAGCTCGTAAAACACGCGCGACAGCGACGCAAACGCGCCCGACATGTCGAGCATACGTCCCTCGCCCGCCTCCACGCGTTCGGCGGAAGTGTCGGGTGGCGGCTCGGGCTCGTCCACCGCGGCCGGGCGGTCAAGCCAACCGACCCGCGCGGCTCCGCAGTAGGCCGTCGCGGCCAGCACCAGCCCCGGCAGCAGCCGCGTCAGCGACGAAAGCCCCTCCATGTAAAGCCCCCAGAGTATGCCGGCGGTCAGCGCCGTCCCGACCGACAGCAGTGTCGAGAAGGGGCCGAGTACGCCCTGAATTATCGCCGCCATGACGAATATCGGCGAGCAGACCGGGTCGAAGGCCACGCCGCAGACGAGTCCCGCCGCCGCCCCGCGCACGACGTCAAGGTGCGAGCTTATGTAAAGCACGGCGAAAAATATGCCGAACACCGCCAGCGAAACGCCCCAGACCGCCGTCCCACGTAGCGCGAAGCTGAGCGCGCACATCAGCGCGCCGCGCCCGACCGTCCGACGCCACCCCACGGCGTCCCCGAGGCACCAGGAGAGCAGCATGACCGCCACCGGCGTGAACAGTATCGAGAAAATCGAGCCGAACATGTCGTAGTAGTGGAACCCGCCGTTAACGAGGCTCCAGAGGCTGACGAGAAAGCCGCAGACCGCGCCCGCCGTCATGCGCAGCTGGGGGCTCTCGCCGAAAAGCCCCGCGAGGACTGCCCGCATACGCGCCGTCGGCGACGCTTCGACGGGTAATTTGACGCGGTCGAGCAGCAGGCGCGCCAGCACGCGCAGCGCGATGGCGATGAGGCAGGCACCCGTGAGCAGTCCGCCGTTCTCCGTCAGCGCGAACGACGCCGCAACCGCCCCCGCTACGATAAGTGAGACTCCCTTCGGCGCGGCGCAGACAGCCGCGAGGCCGAGCGGGTAGGTTCCGAACGCCATGCGGCAGCCGCCGAGCACCCAACCGAGCGCGACATAAGCCGCGCCGCCCACCGCACGCCGCAATATCGCGCGCGTCCGCGCCGCGCGCAGCGCGGCGGATCTGCCAGGCAGATGTCGACCCATGCCGAGCGTGCCGCGGCTGTCGGCTACGCGCTCGCCTGCGCTGTGGCCGCCTGCTGTATGTTCGCCCGCATATTGACGCCCTGACCCGTGCTCGCCCGCGCGGCTCCCAACTGCGCGCTCGCCCATGCCGATGCCGTCTGCGTCATGTTCACCTGTACCGCGGCTGTCCGTGCCGTTGCCGCGCACCTTTTGATTGTCCTTCATTTTGTTTACCTTCCTTGCCGTAGTGCCAACATGATACTACGTCGCGGGCAAAAAAGCGGTCGAAGCGGGGGTGGCGTTTTTGCACGTTTCGGGGGTGGCGGTGGGAGCTTGTGACGCCGGATGGCCGTCGGTGGACGGCGCGGCGCTGGGAAAACGCCGGAAATGGCCGCCGGGGCGCGGTTTTGTCGCGTTGCGTCGCACATTTTTTGTTAAATTTATGTAAACAGTAACCGCACCTCTTCACAAAAATGAGTTTTTATTATATAATTAACGCATAAAAATCATTCATAGGAGGCCGTCATGACAAATCAACGCATATGCTGCTTTACCGGGCACCGTTCCATCCCGCCCGACGAGCTGAGTCCGCTCGCACATCGCCTGCGGGAGACCATCTGCAATCTGGCGTCGGACGGCATACTGACCTTCCGCGCAGGCGGAGCCATGGGCTTTGACACGTTGGCCGCGATGAGCGTGCTCGAGCTGCGCGACGAGCTCGGTCTGCGTCTCGAGCTGATACTTCCCTGTCATGACCAGACCCGCGGCTGGCCGGCGCGCGACGTCAGGTACTACCGCTACATTCTCGAGCACTGCGATTCCTATCGCTACATCAGCGACATTTACACGCGCGACTGCATGCTCGAGCGCAACCGTCACCTGGTAGACGGCAGCGAGGTCTGCGTGGCCTACTGCAGGCACAGCCACGGCGGGACGGCTTACACGGTCGCGTACGCCATGCGCCGGGGCGTCCGCCTTATAATGCTTTGATCCCCCTCCAACGCAAAAAGCCCCTGTCCACGACGGGATAAGGGCTTTTTTTATACGGTTATAATTCGGGCGCAAACCCCGCCTTATTCCGGTATGATAAGCGTCGACAGCGACTTGCGCTGCTCCTTTACAGGCGGGGTCAATCGGCCGTTGTTCAACAGCGCGACGAGGCAGTGAAGCAAAAACCATCCGTCCGAATGAAACGTAAATTGCAGGTCGTATTGCTTCATTTTTCTCAGATACGCCGGCACGGAATCGAGCGAAGCCTTGACGTACGGAGCCTTGATTTCGTCGAATTCGGCTCTGTGCCTCTCCTTTATGCGGCTGCCGACGTCGAGCAGTCTCCGGCGTATGTCGCTGTCCGTGAGTATGACGGTCTGCCATGAGCTTGTGAAATTGCCGTCACAGTCGCCGTCCGTTCTGACATAACCAAGCTCGGACAGCCAGGCGTAATCCTCCCGTGCCAGAGGGTGCTCCTTCTCCTGCTCGTACAGGGAAAGAATGCGCATGGCATTTTTCGAATACGACATAAGATCGGCGTCCCTTTCCGACCATTCGCTGTTTATCTGCCACAGAGCATTTCTGCCGTTTCCCTTCCACATCGGGCCGCAGAAATTCTTCATGTAGACGTAGTCCGGCGGCAAAACCATTTTGCGGTCTATGACGTCGGCCCGGCAGATGTTGTGTCCACCGTCCGGGCGGATTGTCGCAGCTTCCTCGAAGGAAATCGTCTGCTCAACCTCGCCGGAGCAGGCGGCGATGTAGGGAACGAGCGCCCACAGAAGAAAATTTTTGTCCCGCAGCAGCTTGCCGCGCGTCGAGCCCGGCAGCATCTGGTTGCAGATTATGCTTTTGTCGTCAATAAGGCCGCTCTCTGTCAGCTCGTCGTACAGCTCGTTTGCAAACAGCCCGGCGGCGCACTTGTACATCGCGTCCTTGAGCGTCAGCAGCTCGGCGGTCGGCTCGCCGATTAAAAAGTTGACGATATACCTGCCCTTCTGCTCGCACAGAAAGCCGTATTCCTCGAGAAAATCGACCTCGGTTTCAACAAAAACGGGCGAAACGCCGAGATTATCGGCAATTTTCTCTACCGATTTTGCCTCGTTGCGCACGCAGTAGCATATGTTCTGCGACAGCGTGGAGCGGAAGAATTCGTCCGGACTCTTTGTCCCGACAGTGCCGTTCAGGCCGTAGGAATCAAATCTGATGGGGTTGAATTTCAGCTGACTTGCCTGTCTCATTGTGTCCATACCTCGTTTCAGTTCTTTTTTCGCCTCAAACAGGTGCCATTTGACCGTGCCGAGCGGGATGCCGAGCTCCTGCGCAATATCCGCCTGCCTGCGATGCTCAAAATAGTACGCGATTACTATCCTCCGCTGCAGTCCGGAAAGATAGGCAATCTCGCGCTGCAAACGACGCACGTTCTCCGCGCTTTCGTCCTCGGGCAACGACTCGCTGTCCGCGAGCACCTCGGCAATATCGTCAATCGACGCGCCGACGACGCTCCGGGCATTGTCGCGGTAATAGTTGCTCAGCGCGTTGTGCGCCACCGTCCAGATAAATTTGCCGGGCTCCGAGATGTCGTCCCGGTTCAGCAGCGCCCGGAATGCCCGCAGAATAATCTCCTGCGACAAATCCTCCGCGTCCTGCACGCTCCGGCACCGCTTGAGCGCGAAGCCAAAAACAGGCTTCAGATATTCGGCTATCGTTTTTTCGGCATTTTGTCTGTTCACGTATTTACACCTCTTTGAGAGCTTTCACTCATATAGACACACAAATCGAAAAAGGTTGGCACAAAAATAAAAAAACGTGACAAAATTCAATCCATCACGCACTCTTCATATCCACTGCGCCCCTTTTTGAAAGTTTTGCTGGGTCCCGGGGAGCCGGGGCTGGCCCCGGAATCTTTGTCCCGAAATTCAGCCCCCGGATTTACTCCCAGTCGCTGCCCACAGACTCTCCAGCGTGATGCCGTCGAAGTAGTCCTCGGTCAGGCGGTAGTATTCGCGCCACATGGGGAGCGTGGGACAGAATGCAGCGCGTGGGCAGGGCTCGGCACCGCACTCAAGACACGCGACGGGCGCAAGTCCCGGCTCGGTCGCGCGCAGAATCTCGCCGACCGTGTACTCGCCCGCGCAGCGACAAAGGCGGTACCCGCCGCCCTTGCCGTGCACGCCCTCGACCATTCCCGCCGAGGTCAGCGAGGACATAATTCGCTCGATATACTTGAACGAAATGCCCTGTCGCCCGGCCACGGCGCGCAGGGGGACGAGCCCCTCGCCGCCGTGCTCGGCGAGGTCGAGCATTATTCGGACGGCGTACCGTCCTCTCGTGCTTATCACGTCTCGCCTCAGTCAGCGAAGAGCGGGGTCGAGAGATAGCGGTCGCCGGTGTCCGGGAAGAGCACGACGATGGTCTTGCCCGCGGCCTCGGGGCGTTGAGCCAGCTTGATTGCCGCCCACAGCGCCGCGCCGGACGATATACCGACAAGCACGCCGGCCGTGTGACCGATCAGTCGCCCGGCGGCGAAGGCGTCATCGTCCTCGACGGTGATAATCTCATCGTAAATCGACGTATCGAGCGCATCGGGGACGAAGCCCGCGCCGATGCCCTGAATCTTATGCGCCCCGGCGACGCCTGTCGACAGCACCGCGGACGTTGCAGGCTCGACAGCGACTATGCGCACGTCCGGGTTTTTGGATTTGAGGTAGCGTCCGACGCCTGTGATGGTTCCGCCCGTGCCGACGCCCGCGACGAAATAATCGACGTGTCCGTCGGTATCCTCGTAAATTTCGGGGCCGGTCGTCTTGAAATGCGCCTCGGGGTTGGCGGGGTTGACGAACTGGCCGGGGATGAAGCTGTTCGGGATCTCGGCGGCGAGCTCATCGGCGCGCGCGATTGCGCCCTTCATGCCGAGCTTGCCGTCGGTCAGCACCAGCTCGGCGCCGTAGGCCGCCATAAGTCTGCGGCGCTCGACCGACATGGTATCCGGCATGACGATTATGGTGCGGTAGCCGCGCGCGGCGGCGACAGCCGCGAGTCCGATGCCCGTATTGCCCGAGGTGGGCTCGATTATCACCGAGCCGGGACGCAGCGCGCCGCGCTCCTCGGCGTCGTTTATCATGGCGAGCGCCACGCGATCCTTGACCGAGCCCGCGGGGTTGAAGTACTCCAGCTTTGCGACGATGCGGGCCTTGAGGTCAAGGCTTTTTTCGATATTTGTCAGCTCCAGCAGCGGCGTGTGCCCTATCAGCCGGTCGACGGATGTATGAATGTTTGACATGATTAATTCCTCCTTGATATTGACGTTGGCCGGCAGCCATTTACCTACCAACATGGTATGTTGGTAGTATTATAATACTCCCGCACGGGTTTGTCAAGGGGGTATGAGAAAAAATTCCCGGTTTCGAGGGGATTCCGCCGTCTGCGGGTGGAATCCCCCCGCGCTGGCCACTCACCCGCAGGCAGCGAAGCACCTCCCACAAACGAAAAACAGCCCCCGCCGGGGGGCGGGGGCTGTTTTCGTTACTTTTTGTGACACATACCGGCCATGGAACAATGAGCACAGTTGCAGCCGCAGCTTGACTTGCCCTTTTTCTTGTCCTTGACCATAGAGACAATAATCAACGTAACCACGGTGATGAGCACCGCAACAATCAGAATCGTAACGATATTTTCAGCAATCCATGCAAACATGGCAGGCTCCTTTCACAATAGTGTATTCGAAAAATTCAGCTTTTATCAGTGAACCTTGGTGGTCAGCTTGGTGGCTTCCTTGTAGGGGCGGAAGAGCATCCAGATCATACCGGCAAGCACCGCGATGGCAACGATGAGACCGATAACATTGAGATTGCCCGTAAATACGCCGCCGAACTGGTTGATCATAAGAGCGATAGCGTAAGCGAAACCGCACTGATAACCGATAGCAAACCATGTCCACTTTGCGTTATTCATCTCACGCTTGATAGCACCGATAGCCGCGAAGCAGGGTGCGCACAGCAGGTTGAATACGAGGAAGGAATAACCGCTGATGCCGGTGAAGGCAGAAGCGATGTTCTGGTAGACGGTTCCGTCGCCGCCGCCGTAGAGGATACCCAGCGTGCCGACGATGTTCTCCTTTGCGACAAGGCCGGTGATGGACGCAACGGCTGCCTGCCAGTTGCCCCAGCCGAGCGGCTTGAAGACCCATGCAAGCACTCCGCCGACAGCCGCCAGCAGCGACTTGTCAATCTCGTCCTCGGCCAGCATGCGGAAGCCGTCCTCAGCGAATCCGAAGTAGGTGGTGAACCATACGAAGATGGTGGAAAGTGTGATGATAGTGCCGGCCTTCTTAATGAACGACCAGCCGCGCTCCCACATCGAACGGAGCACGTTCTTGGGGGTAGGCATGTGGTATGCAGGCAGCTCCATAACGAAGGGAGCAGGATCGCCCGCGAACATCTTGGTCTTCTTCAGCATGATACCGGAAACTATGATAGCGGCCATACCGATGAAGTAAGCGGAGGTGGAGACCCACGGCGAGCCGCCAAACAGCGCGCCTGCGATCATCGCGATGAACGGAACCTTAGCGCCGCAGGGGATGAAGGTGGTCGTCATAATGGTCATACGACGGTCGCGCTCGTTTTCAATGGTACGCGACGCCATGATGCCGGGAACGCCGCAACCGACGCCCACCAGCATAGGAATGAAGGACTTACCCGACAGACCGAACTTGCGGAACACACGGTCAAGCACGAATGCGATACGTGCCATGTAGCCGCACGCCTCAAGGAAGGCCAGCATCAGGAACAGAACCAGCATCTGAGGAACGAAACCAAGCACAGCGCCGACACCTGCGACGATACCGTCGAGAATCAGTCCGGACAGCCACTCAGGGCAGACAGGATTGTCAGTGTCAACACGGAGCAGATCGCTCAGCAGTACGGGAATACTGGGCACCCAAACGCCGAAGTCGGCAGGATCGGGAGCGGCAAACTCAGCGTTGTCATCGCTGAAGTAGGCAACAGCCTCGAGATAGGACATCTGAATGACATTTGCATTCTCCTTCTCGGACTCAGGAATGGTGGAGTAGTAAACTACGAACTCGTCCTCAGCGAGGGTCTCTTCATCCTCGACGACAACGGTACCGGTAGCGCTGTCAGACTCGGGCTTGAAGTTCTTGATAGCATCAAGAGCCGCAGCAGCGTCGAAGTCTTCAGCCTCGGGGTCGATTTCTACAAAGCCGTTGATGGCGTTGAGCGCGTCGTCGTACTCACCGGCCGCTTCGTTGTAGGCAGAGGAGCCTATCCAGAGCAGGTGCCAGCCGTCGCCGAACACACCGTCGTTTGCCCAGTCGGTAGCAGGAGCACCGACCGCAACCATTGCGATGTAGTAAACCAAGAACATGATGACCGCGAAGATGGGAAGTCCCAGCCAGCGGTTGGTGACGATTTTATCGATTTTATCGGAGGTCGTCAGCTTGCCGGCGTCGCGCTTCTTGTAGCAGGCCTTGATTATGGAGGCTATGTAAATGTAGCGCTCGTTGGTGATGATGGATTCCGCATCATCGTCGAGCTCAGCCTCAGCAGCTTTTATATCGTCCTCGATGTGCTTGCGCACATCGGCGGAGAGGTTCAGCTTTTCGAGCACCTTATCGTCGCGCTCGAAAATCTTGATGGCATACCAGCGCTGCTGTTCTTCAGGCAGACCGTGTACGGCAGCTTCCTCAATGTGGGCGATGGCGTGCTCCACACATCCGGAAAAGCTGTGCTGAGGGACGGTCTTTGTCTTTGCGGCGGCCTCGATGGCGGCCTCGGCGGCCTCCATGATGCCGGTCTGCTTAAGAGCGGAAATCTCAACTATCTTGCAACCCAGCTGTCTGGAGAGCTCCGCGGTGTTGATCTTGTCGCCGTTCTTTTCGACGACGTCCATCATGTTGATGGCGATAACAACCGGGATACCCAGCTCGGTGAGCTGTGTGGTCAGGTACAGGTTGCGTTCAAGGTTTGTACCGTCGATGATGTTGAGTATTGCGTCGGGACGCTCGCCGATGAGGTAATTTCTCGCGACGACCTCCTCGAGTGTGTAGGGTGACAGCGAATAAATGCCGGGAAGGTCGGTGATTGTGACACCGTCGTGCTTCTTCAGCTTACCTTCTTTTTTCTCGACCGTAACGCCCGGCCAGTTACCTACGAACTGGTTCGAGCCGGTGAGTGCGTTGAACAGTGTTGTTTTACCGCTGTTAGGGTTGCCCGCGAGGGCAATTCTGATGTTCATGGCCAAAATCCTTTCCTTATAAAGTAAAGATGAAGTTAGGCAACGCTAACCGGTTGCCTTGAATTAAGGGGGAGTACCTCCCCCGGCAGGCGGCGGATTACTCCACCTCGATCATATCGGCGTCCGCCTTGCGCAGCGACAGCTCATAACCTCTCACTGTGACTTCTACCGGATCTCCCAGCGGTGCCACCTTGCGCACATAAACCTCAACGCCACGGGTGATACCCATGTCCATGATACGGCGCTTAACGGCGCCCTCGCCGTTCAGTTTGACCACCTTGACAGTCTCACCGACCTTTGCCGACTTGAGAGTCTTCATGCCTGTATTTCCTCCTATAAAAATGATTACACCATAATTTTGCGAGCCATTTCCTCGCTGATAGCGACCCGCGCTTCCTTGACGTTGACTATGACGTTATTCCCCAGCGTATTGACTATGGTTACGCTGCTGCCAACCGCAAAGCCAAGATTTTCTAAATGCTGCTTTACTTCCGGGCTTCCGCCTATTTTTTTGATTATTATCGGCTTCCCGACGTCAGCCAGACACAACGGCATCATTTTGCACCTCATTTCCAGCAAACGAGCCCGTGCGGGCCATTCGCCTCAAAACATTGATCGGCGCGTGCCGGTCAAGCAATCAAATATAAATCTCAATGGTTAGCTCTCGCTAACCACGGTATATAATACAACTGTCGAGGCGTTTTGTCAAGACTTTTTTGCAAAAAATCGAGTTTATCCGGCATTTTTGGCGGTTTTGACGATGCGTTAGCGCAAGCTAACCGATTTGATATACAAAATGACCAAACACAAAAAATGCGTCCGCCCTTGCAATCGGGTGTAAAGTGTGCTATAATCGTAATGGTATGAAATCTGTCGGCGAAGGAGGTTACAAAATGCACTTACAGGAATCAGGAGAAATGTATCTTGAGACGATATACGTTCTGTCGTGCAAGAGCTCCGCGGTGCGCTCGCTCGACGTTGCCGAATACATGGGCTTTTCCAAGCCCAGCATAAGCCGCGCCATGGCGTTGCTCCGCGAGGGCGACTACATAACGATGGACAAGGAAGGTCTGATAACGCTGACGCCCTCGGGGCTTGAGATTGCGACCAAGATATACGAGCGGCACACCGTTCTGACCGAATTTCTGACCCGCCTCGGTGTTGACGCGGACATTGCCGCGGCCGATGCATGCAAAATTGAGCACGACATCAGTGACGAGTCGTTCAATGCGATCAAGGCTCACATACACGGGGGAAAGTGAAAATGAAGGGCTCTGCCCTTCCCCCGGATGTGGGAGGTTAAAGTGAATTTTTTGCGGTTCTCGCAGGTGAAGCCTGCGGGGACTGCTTTTTTATTTGAGAAGAGTTATTTGGCCTTGAAGGGCTGCCGCCGTGACGAATTCCGACGTGATCGAAGTAGTGGACTCGCCGGATTATTCTCCGGCGTTAAGAACTGTACTTTTCTGCCGTCAGTGGCCGCCACGGCGTGCGCCTGCCAAAGGCAAAACTACTTTTCATAAAAAGCGGCTTCCGCCGGACATCCCGGCGGAAACTGCAAACTTAAAATTCAATTTAACCGCATAGGTGCATATGCAATATCCTCACACCACTCAGTTCCCCTCGGCAAGATTCTTGCCATTCTCCTTCGCCCGGTGGCAGGCCGCGTCTGCAAGGTCGATCATGCTATGAGAGAAAATCAATATAAAGTCTTATTTTTGTCAAAAAACGTTTATTCGACCACCCGGCCTCACCCGGTGATGCCGCCGACGGCGTGCAGGCGGGCAATCAGCTCGTTTGTGTCGATGTGTGCGACGTGCGCGCCCTCTCCGGCGTCCTTAAACACGCCCGCGGCGACTGCCGCCGCCTGTCCCATGGCCATGCAGGTCGCCTGCACGCGGATGGAAGCGAACGCCACCGTGTCGGCCGAGATGCAGCGCCCGGCGCATATGACGTTGCGGCACTTATCGGACACGAGGCAGCCGTAGGGTATCTGCGCGGCCTCGGCGAGCGAGGTCAGCTTCTGCGACGCGTCCTTCATGCTGTGTATGTCGACGGGGTGGGAGGCCAGCGCTATGCTGTCGGGATAGGTTCTGCCGCCGAGGAAGTCCTCGCCGTACAGCGTGTGACAGCCGCGGATGTGCCTCGTCTCGCGCACGCCCGCCACCACGGCGGAGGAGACGATGTGACCGTTCCGGAACTCGGGGTAGGTCTGCTTCATTTTCTCGAACAGCGTGAACATGTCCTCGCGCAGACGCAGCTCGGCGTCGCGCAGGGCGCGGTTGTCGCAGGCGTCCGCCGCGGCACGCGTGACGTTGACGGCCACGAGGTCGCCGCACTCGAGCGAGTTGAACCAGGGGCCGCCGAACTGCGGCACCTCACCGCTCTTGTACGCCTCATTTAGTATTTTGCGTATGACGTCGTTGACCGAGCGCGGCACGCGGCCGTCGTGGTGTATGCAGTCGCGCAGCAGCGGCGTTGTCAGGTCGACGCCGCCGATAACAAAGCACATGGAGAGCGGCTGAAGTCCGTCGGGATTTGCGGGCAGGAAGTCCATGCCCGCCATGCGGCAGAGGTCGGCGTCGCCGGTCGCGTCGATGACGCAGGCGGCGCGCAGCGCCTCGGCACCGTTTTTGTTTTCGATGATTATCTCGGAGATGCGCCCGTCGTTTACGACGCAGTCGGTGATGTAGGAATTGGTGTACAGCTCGACGCCCGCTTCGTGCACCATGCGCGCGGCGACCAGCTTGTATATCTCTGGGTCGAACGAAACGTGCCCGCGCGGGTACTCGACCTTTGCGCCACCGAGCGCCTCCATGCGCCCGACAAACTCAAACGGTATGCCGCCGACAACCTGCCGTCCCTTTTTGAAAAAGCCGCTGATAGGCGCGACGTAGCCGCTTATCGCCGTTCCGCCAAGAAAGCCGAAGCGCTCGACCAGCGCGGTGCGCAGTCCCGACCGCACCGCGCAGATGGCCGCGATAAAGCCCGCCGAGCCGCCACCGCAGACGACAACGTCATATTCCCCGACCACCGGGGCGCTTCTTGTTACATTAATAATATCCATGCCTGTCACCTCAAAAAAATTATTATCTTCATTCTACCACACTTCCCCGCGCGTTTCAAGCCCTCGCGCGGTATTTCTGCGAAATGTCAACGCCCCTCTTGACAGCGGGCGGTTTGTGTGATACAATATAGAGCGCGTGTTATATAACGAATACATTTGAAAGGACATATATATGCTCAACATATCACACCTCACCAAGCGCTACGGTGACAAGGTTGCCGTATTCGACGTTTCGCTGCACATCGCCCCCGGCGAGATTTACGGCTTCATCGGTCACAACGGCGCGGGCAAAACCACGACGATAAAATCCGTGGTCGGCATCCTGCCGTTTGAGGAGGGCAGCATCACGGTCGGCGGCGTGTCGGTCAAGGACGACCCGCTCGCCTGCAAGCGTCAGCTGGCCTACATCCCCGACAACCCCGACCTCTACGAGTACATGACCGGCATCAAGTACTTAAACTTCATTGCCGACATATTCGGCGTCAGCCCCGCCGACCGGCGCGAGCGCATAGCGAAGTATTCCGACGCCTTCAGCCTCACCGACGACCTCGCCCAGCCCATCTCGGCCTACTCGCACGGCATGAAGCAGAAGCTGGCGATAATCTCGGCGTGGCTGCACCGGCCGCGCCTCATCATCATGGATGAGCCGTTTGTCGGACTCGACCCCAAGGCGGCGCACACGCTCAAATGCATGATGCGCGAGCTTTGCGACGAGGGCGGCGCAATCTTCTTCTCCACCCATGTGCTGGAGGTCGCCGAAAAGCTGTGCGACAAGGTCGCCATCATCAAGGGCGGCCGGCTCATCCGCAGCGGCACCATGGAGGAGGTTCGCGGCGACGAATCGCTCGAGCAGGTGTTCCTCGAGCTGGAGGGCTGAATATGCTGAAAATCCTTCTGAAAAAGCAGCTCTACGAGCTCAGCCGCAGCTTTTTCTACGATCAGCGTACCGGCAAGAGCCGTTCAAAGGGCGCGAGCATCGCCCTTATCGCGCTGTACGTGCTGCTTATGCTGTTTTTCTCGGTGAGTCTGTTCGGATTTATGGCGGCGGCGCTCGCCCCGACGCTGCACGAGCTGTCGCTTGACTGGCTGTATTTCTCGATTATAGGCATTGTCTCGGTCACGATGGGCGTTTTCGGCAGTGTGTTCAGCACCTTCGCCAGCCTCTATCAGGCCAAGGACAACAGCCTGCTGCTCTCGCTGCCCGTTCCCGTCCACACCATACTTGTGTCGCGGCTGTCGGGCGTTTACCTTATGGGACTGCTGTTCTCGGGCATGGTGCTTGTCCCGACGGTTGTGGTCTACAACGTCATGGTCGTCTGCACGGCGGGAACGATTGTCGGCGGCATACTTCTGCTGCTCGGCGTCTCTGTCATCGTCATGATACTCTCCTGCGGGCTCGGCTGGATAGTCGCCAGGATAAACGCGCACCTGAAGCGCAAGAGTCTGATCTCGGTCATTGCCTCGCTGGTCTTCATCGGGGCGTATTACTACATCTATTTCAATTCCTACCAGCTGCTGGACAGCTTTATGGACAACGCCGCCGCCATCGGTGAGGCGCTCAGTCACGGCGCGGCCTACCCGCTCTACTTCATCGGCCGGATGGGACTCGGCGACGCACTCGCATCTGTGATAGTACTTGCGGCCGTCGCGGCGCTGATGGTGTTTGTGTGGTGGCTGCTATCGCGCAGCTTCATCAAGCTCGCGACATCGCCCGGAAAGGTCGCAAAAACGGTCTACCGCGAGAAGACCGCGCACGTGCGCAGTCAGTCGGCGGCGCTGCTCGCGCGCGAGCGCCAGCGCATCACCTCGAGCGCGACCTGCATGCTCAACTGCTACATGGGCTCGCTGATGCTTCTCGTCGCCGCGGGCGCAATAGCGCTCAAGGGCGGGCAGATAGCGGACGCGCTGTCCGCGGGGCTCGTCGAGCTGTTCGGTACGGGAAACCAGCTGCTGCCGTTGGCGGCGAGCACGATTGTGTGCCTTTGTGTCAGCATGAACATAGGTACGACCTCCGCGGTCTCGCTTGAGGGCAGGACGCTGTGGCTTGTCCAGTCGCTGCCGGTGACGGCGTGGCAGGCGTTGCAAGCCAAGCTACGTTTTCACCTGATTGTAACCTGCGTTCCGGCGCTCGTCTGCTCGGCGGTCGGCGTTGTTGTGACCTGGAACGGCGACATACTGACCACCGTCGCGGCGGTACTCATACCGCAGGAGATGGCGCTCGTTTTTGCCGAGCTGGGGCTTATTCTCAACATCAAGCGGCCGAATTTCAACTGGACGAACGAGGTTGCGGTAGTCAAGCAGGGGCTCGGGGTATTCATCATGCTGATGGGCGGCATGGTTTTCGCCCTGCTGTACGGTCTCGGATGCGTGCTGTTCGTCGGTTTTACCTGGATTTACGTCTCAGCGATGGTCGTAGTCCTCGGCGTTCTCGCGGCGCTGCTGCACCGCTGGCTCCGCGTGAGGGGAAGCAAGTTATTTGCCGAGATGTGAGGCTATTGCATATGCACGTATGCGTGGTTAATTGAATTTTAAGTTTGCGGTTCTCGCCGATACGCTCGGCGGGGACCGCTTTTTTGTTAAGAAAAGTTCTTTGGCTTTGGCGGGCCGCCGCCGTGGAGGCCACCGACGGTGGAGAAGTGTACTTTTCTGCCGCGAGCAGAGAAAGAACACTTCGAACACGTCGGAATTCGCCACGGCGTGCGCCCCTCGGGGCAAAGAACTATTTATGAAAAAAAGCAGTCCCCGCCGGACGTTCCGGCGAGAACCGCAAAAACCCTTTATAAAACTTATCTTATCCCCCCAGGTACGCTGCCTTAACCGAATCGCTGTGTATCAGCTCGTCCCCCGTGCCGCTGAGGACTATGCGGCCGTTCTCGAGCACGTACGCACGGTCGGAAATCGTCAGTGACTTCTTGGCGTTCTGCTCGACAAGCAGTATCGTCGTGCCCGTCTCGTGGAAGTGCTTGATTATGTCAAATACCTGATCCACAAGCAGCGGGGAAAGTCCCATCGACGGCTCGTCCAGCATGAGCAGCTTGGGGTGACTCATCATCGCGCGCCCCATCGCCAGCATCTGCTGCTCACCGCCCGACAGCGTGCCCGCCTCCTGCGTCCGGCGCTCGCCGAGACGCGGGAAGATGGTGTATATATTCTCAATGTCCGCCTTGACACGGGACTTGTCACCCTCGGTGAACGCGCCCATGACAAGATTTTCGTAAACCGTCAGCTCGGCAAAAACACGGCGTCCCTCCGGAACCTGCGCCATGCCGAGACGCACGATCTTGTGCGTCGGCATGCCGAAAATGTTGACTCCGTCATATGTCACCGTGCCGGAGCGCGGGTGGATAAGCCCCATTATGCTCTGCATGGTGGTGGTCTTTCCGGCGCCGTTCGCGCCGATAAGCGTCACTATCTCACCCTGATTGACCTCAAAGCTGATGCCGCGTATCGCCTGTATTACGCCGTAATACACCTGTAAATCCTTGACTTCAAGAAGTGCCATGGTGCCCCCTCCTCAGTTTCCAATGTAGGCCTTGATGACCTCGGGGTCGTTCAACGCCTCCTCTGCCGTCCCTTGAGACAGCACCGTGCCGAAGTTCAGCACCGTTATCTCGTCACACAGCCCCGAGACGAACTTCATGTCGTGCTCGATGAGCAGTATGGTCATGTCGAAGTTGTCGCGGATGAAGCGGATGGTCTTCATCAGCTCCTCGGTCTCGTTGGGGTTCATGCCGGCCGCGGGCTCGTCGAGCAGCAGCAGTTTGGGACTCGTCGCCAGCGCGCGGGCAATCTCCAGCTTGCGCTGCTTGCCGTAGGGCAGGTTGCAGGCCAGATTGTTGCGCTCCTCGAGCAGACCGAATATGCCAAGCAGGCGCTTTGCGTGGTCGCGCATGGTCTTCTCGACCTTGAAGTGACGCGGCAGGCGCAGCATGCTCTCGAGCAGCGTGCACTTGTACTCCGGCTGGTTGGAGAGACCGACCATGACGTTCCGCACCACCGTCATGTTGTTGAACAGACGGATGTTCTGGAAGGTGCGCGCGATGCCGCAGTGATTTATCGCCTCCTGGTGCAGGCCGCGCAGCGACTTGCCACACAGTTTGAAATCGCCCTCGGTGGGCATGTAAACACCCGTCAGGAGGTTGAATATCGTCGTTTTACCTGCGCCGTTGGGGCCGATGAGGCCGTAAATTTCGTTCTTTTTTATCTTGAGGTCGACATGCTGCACCGCCTTGAGGCCGCCGAAGCATATGCCTAAGTTCTCTGTTTCAAGTACGTATTCGGACATCACTTATCCTCCTTCTTGCCGCCCGGCTTGTCGGATGAGGCGCGGCGGGGGGCGTATTCGTCTTCAAACTTGAGGTCAACGGACAGTATCTCGTCCATCTTGATCTTGGTGGGGATGCGGTCCCACTCGGCCGAGTCGTCGCGGACGCGGGCCGGGTCGGTGCGCGACTTGAACATCTTGTCGAACAGCGCTTTGAGGTTGTGTTTATCACGGAAGGCGCGCAACGCGGGCGCGTTCTTGTAGATGACAAGCACGATAAGAATGAGCGCGTAGAGCATGTCCTTGAGCACGGCCATGTCGCCGGTCAGGACTGTGCGCAGCTTTTCGTTGAGTATGGTGATGAGCGTCGCGGCGATGATGGAGCCGTTGATGCTGCCCATGCCGCCGAGCACGACCATAACGAGTATCTCGATGGAGTAGTTATAGCCGAACTTTGCCGCCTGGATGGTGGAGTTTGTGTAGCTGTACATAACTCCGGCGATGCCCGCGAAGAAGGCGGACACCATAAAGGCGACCAGCTTGTACTTTGTGACCTGGATGCCGGTCGCGCGGGCCGCGATTTCGTTGTCGCGGATGGCGGTGATGGCTCGGCCGTGCTTGCTGCGCATGAGGTTCTGAATGACGAACAGCGTCGCGAGCACAAGTATGAAGCCGATTATAAAGAAGGTCTTGCCGGGGTAGCGGGGGGTGGGGAGTCCGAGGTTACCGCCGAATGCTTCCGACTGCTGGAACAGCACCTTGACTATCTCGCCGAACGCCAGCGTGACGATAGCGAGGTAGTCGCCCTTAAGCCGCAGCGCGGGCAGGCCGATGATAAAGCCGCAGACCGCCGCCGTGATGCCGCCGACGGCGAGTGAGATGAGCAGCGCGGGAATGCCGTTGCCCATAGCGCCGACGACGAGCACCGAAATCTTGCCGCCGAGGTAAGCGCCGACGCACATGAACCCGGCGTGTCCTAACGACAGCTCGCCGAGGAAGCCGACCACAAGGCACAGCGACACCGCGAGCACGATATTAATCGAAATTTTCTCAAGAATTATCGTTGAGGACGTCTTAAGCACGCCCGAGTAGACCAGAATGGCAAAAACCACGGTGAGAACCGCGACAACGATATAATTGCCGTAATGCTTTATAAACTTGCTCATTATACCTTCTCCCGTCTCTTTTTGCCCATAAGGCCGGTGGGTCTCACCAGCAGTATCACAATAAGTATTGAAAATTCGATGGCGTCCTTATACGGCGCAATCAGAGGGATGGAGTCGCAGATGCTCTCGATTATGCCGAGCACCAGACTGCCCACCATCGCGCCGGGAATGGAACCGATACCTCCGATAACAGCCGCCGTGAACGCCTTGATTCCGGGCATAGCACCGAAGGTGTTGGTTATATACGGCGACTGAAGCAGGTAGAACAGTCCCGCGAGCGCGGCAAGCGCCGAGCCGATGGCAAATGTAATGGTGATAATGCTGTTGACGTTAATGCCCATGAGCTGCGCGGCGCCCTTGTCCTCCGACACCGCGATCATGGCGCGTCCTGTCTTGCTGTACTTGACAAACAGGTTCAGCCCCAACATTACCACTATCGTAACTGCCAATGTTATTATGGTAGAATACTTTATCGAAAGGCCGCCGAGCGTCAGCTTGCCCAACTCAGGCACCGCCACGCGGCGTGCCGCCGAGCCGAATATTATCTGCGCCAGACTCTGGAGCAGATAGCTTACGCCGATTGCCGTAATCAGCACCGCCAGCGGTGACGCGCCGCGCAAAGGCTTGTACGCCACCTTCTCGACCACAACGCCAAGTATCGTGCACACCACGACCGCTATCAGTGCCGCCGCAAATATAAACCACGGATTTCCCATGGTTGCGCAGGCAACACACAGCGTGTAGCCGCCTACCATGATGATGTCGCCGTGCGCGAAGTTCAACATCTTCGCAATACCGTACACCATCGTGTAGCCCAACGCTATCATCGCGTATATCGCGCCTACGTTAAGGCCGTTAATCAGTATCTCAATTATCTTCATAAATACCCCAATTTCTCAATCGTCAGGGAGTTTCGCGCTCTGTGGAGCGCGACCAGCGCCACACGGCGCCGGACCCGTGCCGCAGTGGGAGTTTCGCGCTCTGCGGAGCGCGACCAGCGCCACACGGCGCTGGACCCGTGCCGCCTTTTAGGAAAAGGCGGGCGAAAACCTTGAAAAACGCTTCGCTCAATAACCGAGCGAACACTTAAAACATAAAAAACGGTCTTTCCGCTTTCTTCCCGCAAAGCCTAACCCCTTTTTGAAAGTTTTTGCGGGATCCAAGGGAGCTTTTTTCAAAAAGCTCCCTTGGTGGGGTTCGGGGCAAAGCCCCGAGGCCTCCGTATCTTACTTTACGTCAGACTCTTTGACAACGTAGACGAGGGCTTCCTTGTTGACGAAGCCGGAGGACTCCCACTTGATGGAGGCGCCGGTAACACCGGGAGTGGTATAGGTAAAGCCGCCGTTAAAGACATCGCGAAGGGCATCGCAAATCTCGCTGGGCGAGCTTGTGACGCTGATCTTATCGCCTGCTTCAAGCATAGCATTATAGATAGCGCAGACGCAGTCGTAAGCGGAAGCGCCGAACTGGTTCAGGGTTTCGCTGCCGAACTTTTCGGTATACTTTTTGATATACTCAGCGGCAGCACCCTCGGTAGCCTTGGAGTTGAAGTGCGAGAGGTAGGAAACCTTCTGCGGGATTTTGGATATGTCGAAGCCTTCAACGCCGGTATCGATACCGTCGAGTCCGTCGCAACCGTAGTAAACGGCATCAGCGGCGACGTCATTCTTAGCCTCGTCCATGAACTGAGCGGCGGGCGTGTAATAGATGGGCATGAATATGAACTTGCAGGCCTTCAGTGTATCGATCTGGGACTGGAAGGAGGCGACCGTTTCGCCGGAGAAGCTGGCCTCAACGAGGGTTATGCTGGAGTCAAGGGTTGCCTTGAATCTCTCGCGGATACCGGTGGAGTAGGGGTCATCGGAGCGGTAGAGCATACCGATGGTCTGACCGGCATAGTTGGCGTTGACATATCTGGCGGCCTCACTGCCCTGGTTAGCATCGGCGAAGCACATCTGGTATGCGTTGTCGTACTCGACGACGGCGTCAGCCGACGCGGATGGTGTCAGGAAGAACAGATTGTCGTTGTGGGAGAGCGTCTTGAACTCGAGGCAGGGCGCGGAGGTTACGCAGCCGAGCGAGACCTGCATGCCGGCCTCTAACATGGTGGTGTAGTTTGTGCTGACGTTCTCAGGCTTGTGAGCGTCGTCCATCATGACGAATTTGAACTTGACGCCATTGATGCCGCCGTTGGCGTTGATCTCGTCGACGGCCATCTGAGCGCTGTTCTTAACGGCAATGCCGTAAACCGCTGCGCCGCCGGTCAGAGGGCCGGAAACACCTATATAA
>CAVIBA010000016.1:0-822 GCA_963640785.1 Bulleidia sp. | reverse complement strand
CCTATATAATATTCGGTGTTGTTCTTGGCGTAGTTTGTCTTGGAATCGCCCGAGCAGGCCGCGAAGCACGCGACCGTCATGAGCAGCACAAGTACGACTGACAAAAGTTTTGCTGTGGTTTTCATGGTGATGATCTCCTTTTAAAATCAAATTTTATATCAGGCACCGGGCATCTGAGCCGATACATAATAACTAAACTAAAACCGCCTCACCCCGGAATATGAGGTAAGGCGGTCAATATGCTTTCATCCGTTAAAATCAAGCCGGACGTTTTATTTCAACATATGCCTTACCGTGACCGGGTATAATAATTCGTACATCAATAATATAAATTACGGACAGTACCAGCAGGGATACGGCGACCAGCACACCGATAACACCCGCAAACACGGATACAAGGAATATAAAAGCAAACAGAGACACCGCAAGCGCAGTGTCTCTTACAAGCGTATTCAGTTCATTGCGCTTCGCGCCCGTGGCACGTGCGGAAAAAGCCATATCCGAAAACATAGCTGAACGACTGTATTCTGTTCCACGACGCATGTTCCTCATGACTCTTCTCCGTTTCGCTGAATTTGATGTGAAAATTCTATCACACGTCGGACATATTGTCAATAACCATTTTTTATAAATTTCGTTTCAAACGTCGGCTCTCTATTGTATTTTTATACAAATCTCACCCCGTCCCGCTCCTATTTCTGCAAGTTCCCCTCGCATTTTTTGCAAAACCACTTGATATTCCGCCCGTTTTTGTGTAAAATAGAGGGCGAACGAATATGGGGATTCCGCCGTCTGCGGACGGCGGCCAGCGCGGGGAGTTCC
>CAVIBA010000015.1:0-22598 GCA_963640785.1 Bulleidia sp. | reverse complement strand
CTCGCGGTGCCGGTGCATGAAGTCGCGCACCGGTTTCGGCAGCTTGCCGTAGCGCACGGGCGCGCCGAGCGCCACAAAATCAAACCCGTCAAGCGGCGGAATGCTGTCGTTTTCTATGTCGCAGAGCATGACGTCCTGCGCGGCGAGCCGGTCTGCAAGCATACGGGCGCACCGCGCGGTCGTGCCGGTCCGCGAGGCGTAGGCGATGAGAACGTTCATTTGACGTCGATTATCGACTCATCCCACATTTCGGGAGCCTTGTAGCCCATCAGGTTGACCATCGTCGCGGCGACGTCGGACAGTCCGAACTGCCCGCGATCCTCCTTGACGGTGTAAGCGCCGTTTGTGACGTTGTCGTAAATGATGCAGGGGACGGGGTTGAGCGTGTGGCTGGTCTTGGCCTTGTAGTGGCCGTTCTTGTCCTGCTTGGGGAGGCCGGTCTTTTTGTCGAGCTCAAACATCTCGTCGGCGTTGCCGTGGTCGGCGGTGATGAGCGCAACGCCGCCGAGCTTATCGATGACGGGCAGCAGGCGTCCGAGCTGGAGGTCGAGGGCTTCCATGGAGCAGCGGGTGGCCTCAAGCGAGCCGGTGTGGCCGACCATATCGCCGTTCGGGAAGTTGACGCGCAGGTAGCGGTACTTGCCCGACTCGAGGCACTCGATGAGCCTGTCCGTGATTTCGGCGCACTTCATCCAGGGGCGCTGCTCGAAGGGGACGCGGTCGGAGGGAATTTCGATGTAGATCTCGAGCTCCTCGGAGAACTTGCCGGACTTATTGCCGTTCCAGAAGTAGGTGACGTGGCCGTACTTCTGCGTCTCGGAGATAGCGAGCTGCGAGACGCCGGTATTTGCGAGGTACTCGCCCATGGTATTGGTAATCTCGGGCGGGTTGACGAGGTAGCGGGAGGGGATGTGCAGGTCGCCGTCGTACTCGAGCATGCCTGCGTACATGACCTTGGGGTATCTGACGCGGTCGAACTTATCGAACTCGACGCTGTCGAACGCTTTGGAGATTTCGATTGCGCGGTCGCCGCGGAAGTTGAAGAATATGACGCTGTCGCCGTCCTCGACCGTACCGACGGGCTTACCGTCGCGGGCGATGACGAAGGGGGGCAGATCCTGGTCGATGACGTGGTAGCGGTCGCGGTAGGTTCTGACGGCCTCCTCGGCGGTGGCGAACTGCTCAGCGTCGCCGAGCACATGGGTATGCCAGCCGCGCTCGACCATCGACCAGTCGGCCTCGTAGCGATCCATGGTGATTTTCATTCTGCCGCCGCCGGATGCGATCATAATATCGAAGTCGGGCGTGCGGAGCTCGTCGAGGAACTGCTCGAAGGGTACGATATAGTCAAGAGCGGAGGTTTCGCCGACGTCGCGGCCGTCGATGAGGATATGGATGCGGACGCGCTTGACGCCGTCGTTTTTGGCTTCCTTTATCATGGCCTTGAGGTGGTCGATATGCGAGTGGACGTTACCGTCGGAGAACAGGCCGAGGAAGTGCAGCGTGCCGCCCGAGGTTTTGACGTTCTCGGTGAGCGCCTTCCAGGTATCGGACGCGAACATTTTGCCCGATTCAATCGACTGCGAGACCAGCTTTGCGCCCTGCGCGAAGACCTGGCCGGATCCGAGTGCGTTATGACCGACCTCGGAGTTGCCCATGTCGTCGTCGGACGGCAGGCCGACTGCTGTTCCGTGCGCCTTGAGCTTGACCATGGGGTACTTTTCCATCAGCATGTCCAGCGTGGGGGTATACGCCTCGGCGACTGCGTTTGCGATGGTATCGGGCGCGAGTCCTACGCCGTCCATTACGACCGTAAGGACGGGACCCTTGACGCCCTCAAATGTCGTGAGTTTTTTCAGCTTATTGTTCATAGCTTTATACCAGCCTTCATAAATTATTTTCCACCTAATAGTATAACCTTTTTTTCGGATTTTTCAAGAGCCGCAGCGCATTTTCCGGAAAATTTTTCATCCCGGCGCCTTTTTTCACGTCCCCAGCTCAAAATATTCTCCCCAACGCTTGAAAACCGCGCGTGAGTGGTGTATAATAGGACGAGTATGGTGTTTGCGGAGACCGGCACGAGGGGATTCCGCGCTCTGCGGAGCGCGGCCAGCGCTACGCGGCGCTGGATCCGCGCCGCCTTTTGGAAAAGGCGGGCGAAACTTTCGAAAAAGGACGGGTTAAGGTCTGCGGACGGACATGACGCACGGTTTTAGACGTTTAAGCGCGGGCGGTGCTGGTCTACTACGTGATGCCGCAACGCACACACTTAAACGCCCAGAACACAACTTCCCGGCGTCCCACGGCCATTAACCCGTCTTTTTCGAAAGTTTTTGCGGGTTCCAAGGGAGCTTTTTTCAAAAAGCTCCCTTGGCGGGGTTTGGGGCAGCGCCCCAGATACGATAGATATTAAAATTTATCGACAGCGAGTGCTGTCAGAAAGGTACGGTCAAAAAATGGCTGAAGAATGCACGCACGATTGTTCGAGCTGCGGGGCGTCCTGTCCTTCAAAGGGCGGGGCGGGGAGCATGTACGAGGCTCCGAATCCGCTGAGCAACGTCAAGAACGTAATCGGAATAGTAAGTGGAAAGGGAGGCGTCGGCAAGTCGCTTGTGACGAGCATGCTGGCGGTCAATCTGTCGCGCCAGGGCTACAAGGTCGGCATACTTGACGCCGACATAACCGGCCCGTCCGTTCCCAAGATATTCGGTCTGCACGCGGACGTTGAGGGGGACGACAACGGTCTGATCCCGCCCAAGACGACGACGGGCATCGAGGTGATGTCTGTCAATCTTCTGCTGGACGACGAGCGCAAGCCCGTCGTGTGGCGCGGCCCTGTGATCGCAGGGACGGTCAAGCAGTTCTGGACGGACGTTATCTGGCGCGACCTCGACTTCCTGCTTGTCGACTGCCCTCCCGGAACCGGCGACGTGCCGCTGACGATTTTCCAGAGCATTCCGCTCTCGGGTATAATCATAGTCAGCTCGCCGCAGGAGCTTGTCTCGATGATAGTGGCCAAGGCCGTCAACATGGCGCAGATGATGGACATTCCCGTCATCGGCGTGGTGGAGAACATGAGCTACGTCAAGTGCCCCGACTGCGGGTGCGAGATAAAGGTGTTCGGCGAGTCCCACATCGATGAAATCACGGCGGACATGGGACTTGAGCTGCTCGCCCGCGTCCCGATGGACCCCAAGCTCGCGGCGCTGTGCGACCGCGGTATGCTCGAGCTCATGGAAAACGACTATCTGTCAGACGTGCCGGAGAAGATACTTCGCCGACTGCTTCTGAACAAATAAAACGGGGCTTTAGCTCCGCGCTACATAGAGGTGCGACGTGGAAAAATTCAAAAAGCTGTGTCATCTTTATTTCATTGACGCAATGGGCGCTATGGCGCTCGGTCTGTTTGCCTCGCTGCTCATCGGCACGATATTCGACACGCTGAGCCAGATACCCTACCTCGGCTTTTTCGCGACGGTCGCGCAGTTCGCCAAGGGCGCCTGCGGCATGGCTATCGGCGTCGCTATGGCGTACAAAATGAAAATGCCCCCGCTGGTCATATTCTCGTGCGCAACGGTCGGCAGCATCGGAAACGCCATGGGCGCGATACTCGCGGACGGCCGCATACTGAAGTGGGCGGCGACCGCCAAGGGCGACGAGGGCATCTTCTACACCGCGGGTCCGGCCGGCGCTTTCTTCGCTGTGATAATCGCGTGTGAGCTCGGCAAGCTGGTCTCGCAGAAGACCAAGGTCGACATACTCGTCACGCCTACCGTCACCATAGTCGGCGGGTTTGCCGCGTCGTGGCTGCTCTGCCCGCTGGTGGCGTACGTCATGTACTACCTCGGCAGCTTCATCAACACCGCGACGGAGTATCAGCCCATACTTATGGGCATTGTAATCTCGGTCGTGGTCGGCATGATTCTGACGCTGCCTATCTCGAGCGCGGCAATCTGCGCCATGATAGGCATCACGGGACTTGCGGGTGGCGCGGCGACGGTCGGCTGCTGCGCTCAGATGGTAGGCTTTGCCGCCATGTCCTTCCGTGAGAACCGTTGGAGCGGCCTCGTCTCGCAGGGGCTCGGCACTTCCATGCTCCAGATGGGCAACATCTGCAAAAACCCCCGCATCTGGATTCCGCCCACACTCGCGGCGGCCTTCATAGGCCCGCTGTCAACGACGGTGTTCAGACTTCAGTGCACCGGCATCTCGGCCGGCATGGGAACCTGCGGCCTTGTCGGCCCCATCGGCGTCATCTCGGCGACCGAGAGCACGCCGCTGATGTGGATCGGACTTGTCGTGTGCTGTCTCGTGCTGCCGGCGGTGCTCTCGCTGGTGTTCGGCGAGATACTGCGCCGCGTCGGCTGGATAAAAGAAGGCGATCTCAAGCTCGACTGAGACCGACGGCGGAGAGCTGCGCGCAGGGCTGACGCCCCCGCGCAGTGACGCCCGGCACGCCTTATTTACCCTGCGTTTTACCCCTGCAATTTACCTTAGAAAGATTTTTGGTTATGTTTTTTATCGCTTTTAAGAATGTTCTCATCATGCTCCTTTACATGTCCTGCGGGTTCACGCTGGTCAAGACGGGCAAGGCACACTCGGAGCATGCGAAATCGCTGTCGGCGGTTCTGATTTACCTGTGCGGGCCGTCGCTTATCATCAGCGCGTTTCAGGACATGACATACAGCCTCGAGAGTGCGTGCGACATCGGTCTGTTTTTCGTCATCACGCTGGCGATACAGATAGTGTCCTTCGCCATCCTTTATATAGTGCTGCACCGCAAATATGACGACGCAAAATACCGCATACTGTCCTGTGGGGCGGTCATGGGCAACGTCGGCTTCTTTGGGATGCCCATGGTTCTGGCGCTGTTCCCGAACGAACCGGTCGTTGCGTGTTACAGCACTATGTACAGCATGAGCATGAACTTTCTGGTGTTCACGATGGGCGTGTTTCTCATAACGCACAACCGTAAATACATCACACTAAGGTCCGCACTGCTCAACCCGACATCCATCGCCATTCTCATCTCGCTGCCGATGTACTTTCTTGACGTCCACCTGCCTGCGGAGGTCGGCAGCGCCGTCTCGCTGCTCGGAAAAATGACAACGCCCGTCTGCATGCTCATACTCGGTATGCGCCTCGCGTCGGTCAGCCTGCGCAAGCTGTTCTCGCGGCCGTTCGTCTACCTCGTGTGCGGACTCAAGCTGCTGGTCTACCCCATGTTCGCCTACCTCTGCGTGCTGTTTCTGCCGTTTGTCAGCGTCACCTTCAAGGCCTGCATTCTGGTGCTCAGCGCCGCGCCGACGGGAGCAATGCTGCTGTCGCTGGCCGAGTTGCATGGCTGCGAGCAGGAAATGAGCGCAAACGTCGTGCTTCTCGCGACCATGTTCTGCGTTGTGACGCTGCCGCTGGTCGTACTTATTGTGTAAAGCTTCGCCGCGCATGCGCCGTGAAGCCTCAATGCTCAAGGAGTAATATATGAAATACCAACTTGTAATTTTCGATATGGACGGAACCATTCTCAACACGCTCGGCGACCTTACCGACAGCGTCAACGCCGTGCTCGCCGAGAACGGCTTCCCACCCAAGAGCGAGCGCGAGGTCCGCACCTACCTCGGCAACGGTCTGCGTGCGCTCGCCGAGCTGAGTCTGCCCGAGGGCTGCGACAAGCAAACATCCGATCGGGTGTTTGCCCAGCTTAAGGAGTACTACGCCGCGCACTGTGCCATACGCACCTGCGCCTATGACGGCATCATGCCGCTCATACGCAAGCTCAAGGCGAACGGCGTCAAGGTCGCGGTTGTGTCCAACAAGATTGACGAGGCCGTGCAGGAGCTGTGCGTCAGCTATTTCGAGAGCATTTTTGACTACGCCGTCGGCGAGCGTCCCGGCATGAACAAAAAGCCCTCGCCCGACCCCGTCAACGCCGTGCTCGACGCGCTCGGCTTTGAGTGCGGACAGGCCGTCTACGTCGGCGACACCGAGGTCGACATCGCCACCGCCAAGAACGCGGGCATGGACTGCATCGCCGTCGACTGGGGCTTCCGCGACCGCGACTATCTCACCAAGCTCGGAGCCGAGTATATGGTGTCCGACCCCGCCGAGATTGCGGGAATAGTTCTCTGACGCACTGTAAATATTAATAGAGAGGGAAAATATCATGGAGCTTTCAGTCAATATACGCAATCTGTTCCGCCGTTACGACTTCGAGACGCGCGCCCGGCTTTACAGCGAGGCCGGTTTCCGCTGCATCGACTATTCGCTCGAGGAAATGGTGGCCGACGACAACGTCCTCAACACCGACGCCTACCGCGAGCGCGCCGAGTACATCCGCCGCACCTGCGAGGGGCTCGGTATGCGCATAAACCAGACGCACGCGCCCTTCACCTTCAAAATGTGGGCGGACGACGAGGGCTACAACAGCATCATACTGCCCCGCCTGCGCCGAGCTATGGAGATTTCGGCCATATTCGGGGCCGAGGTGTGCGTCATGCACCCGCTCCACCACTTTGTCTACCATGGGCACGAGGAGGAAATCTTCGAGCGCAATATGGACTTCTACCGCGGGCTTATCCCCTATTGCCGCGAGTACGGAGTGCAGCTCGGCGTCGAGAACATGTGGCAGATCGACCCGCTGCGCAAAAACTGCACCTACGACACCTGCGGTCAAAAGGAGGAGTTCGTGCGTTACATCGACACGCTGGACAGCGAGTATATCATTGCCTGCCTTGACGTGGGACACGTCGGGCTGCCCTGCGGCAGCGACGACCGCGCCGAGGACTTTATCCGCGCGCTGGGGCACGACCGCCTCAAAGCGCTACACATTCACGACAACGACTTCCGCGGCGACCAGCACCTGCTGCCCTACCTCGGTCGGCTCAACTGGGACGCCATCACGCGCGCTCTCGGCGAGATTGACTACACCGGCGTCTTTACATACGAGGTGGGCGCCGGAATCGTCACGTCGGCGGACGACGAGTTCGTGCCCGTTGCGCTGAATTACATGTACCGCCTCGGCCGTCACCTTGCCGACAAGGTCGACGCCGCGCGCGTCTGACGCATATTCCGGGTGCGCCCCTCTGCCTTGTGACAGGAGGGCGCACCCGTTTGAGTTTCATGAGTTCTGAAGTTTCTTTTGAGTTTAGGTAAAAATATTATTATTTTCGCCGGAAAACGTAAGGAGGAGAGCTATGTTCCATATACTTGTGGTCGACGACGACAAAAACACGCGCAGGCTGTTGAGCGCGGTGCTTGAAAAGGAAGGGTATACCGTTTTTACCTCCGAGAACGGCGAGGAGGCGCTCGAGCGCCTCGGCGAGGTGCACGTCGACCTCGTTGTGCTCGACATAATGATGCCGACTATGGACGGCTATGAGTTCACGCGGGTGCTGCGCGAGTCCAACAACGACATGCCGATTCTTATGGTTTCGGCCAAGCAGCTGCCGGCCGACCGTCACCGCGGCTTTATCGTCGGCACCGACGACTATATCACCAAGCCCATCGACGAGCGCGAAATGCTGCTGCGCATAAAGGCGCTGCTGCGCCGCGCCAAAATTGTGACCGAGCACCGCATAGTCGTCGGCGACGTGGTGCTGGACTACGACGCCATGACCGTCAGCGGGCACGGGCAGGTGCAGGAGCTGCCGCAGAAGGAGTTTCTGCTGCTCTACAAGCTGCTGTCCTACCCCGGCAAGATATTCACGCGCATTCAGCTCATGGACGAAATCTGGGGCATGGAAACCGACAGCGGCTGGGAAACGCTGACTGTCCACATAGGCAGACTCCGCCGCCGCTTTGAGGGGTGGGAGGAGTTCTCGATAGAATCTGTCCGGGGACTCGGATATAAGGCGGTGAAACGCGTATGAAGCTGAAGGGAAAAAAGCTGGGCGAGCAAAAGTCGCGTCTGTCGCTGACGCTGCTGTTCGCCGGGGCGGTGTTCGCGATACTTCTGGCGGTGCTGCTGGTGGTCGGCGGCGTGTCGCTTATCATGATACGCACCGGGCTCATGCCGGGAACGGACGTCGGCATGGTCAACGGCTATCAGCTGGTGGGACTGATGCTGATAGTCAGCGTGGTGCTCGGGTGTGCGTTTTCGTTTCTGTTCGGGCGACTGTTCGTCATGCCGATAAACAGCACCATAAACGTCATGAACCGAATTGCGACGGGGGATTTTCACGCGCGCATATCGTTCACCACGGCGTTCGCCAGGGTTCCCATCATCTCGGAGCTCACCGACAGCATAAACACCATGGCCGAGGGTCTCGAGAACACCGAACTGCTGCGGCTCGACTTTGTCAACAACTTTTCGCATGAATTCAAGACGCCCATCGTCTCGATTGCGGGCTTTGCAAAGCTGATGCGCTCGGGAGATCTCACCGAGGAGCAGAAGCAGGAGTACCTCGCCATAATCGAGGAGGAGTCGCTGCGGCTGTCGTCCATGGCGACCAACGTCCTGAGCCTGACGCGCGTCGAGAACCAGACCATACTCACCGATGTCACGAAATTCAACCTCTCCGAGCAGATACGCAGCTGCTTCCTCATTCTCGAGGACAAGTGGACGCAGAAGTCTCTCGACCTCGTGCTCGATTTCGACGAGTACGAGATAAGCGCCAACGAGGAGCTGCTGCGGCAGATGTGGATAAACCTCATCGACAACGCCATAAAGTTCACGCCCTACGGCGGCACGATAGGCGTGCGCATAACGGCGGGCGCGGGCTCCGTCTCGGTGACGGTCGAGAACACGGGCAGCTCCATCGCGCCCGAGAACACGCGCCGCATCTTCCAGAAGTTTTACCAGGAGGACCGCTCGCATTCCTCGCCCGGCAACGGCGTGGGACTGGCGGTGGTCAAGCGCGTGGTCGATCTGCACCACGGCCTTGTCTGGGTGCGCTCCGAGAACGACGTGACGGCCTTCACCGTCAAGCTGCCGGTGGAGCAGTGAAAAACGTAGCGGAATGCGGACATATCAGGGCGGCGTCGCGGGTTTTGGAGCCCGCGACGCCGCTTTTGTGAGCGCTGCGTGAGAAAAGTTTTGCAAAATTTCAGAAAACGGGAACTTTTTGCTGCGGCGTGCGTCAGTATAGGTAAATACATTCCCGGCATACCGGGGGAAAGGATTGTTTATGAAACGAAAAATAGTTGTTTCCGTGATACTTCTGACGGCGCTTGTTCTCTCGCTTGCCGGGTGCGCGGGCGCCGGCCTGCCGAACACTCCGGGCACGTCCGGGACGTCCGGCAGGAACGGCGGAAAGGTTGAGAACGTCGACGGCGAGATAAAGAGCAGCAGCTTGTCGAGCGGCGACGCAAAGTACGGCGTGGCCATGGTGGACGCGGAGGCTGAGGCGGCTTCGACGGATGTTGCGGCCGACGCGTCATACCCGGCGGAGCCTGGAGGTCTTTACGACGGCGGCGTCGGGGGCGCCCCCCGCTACGACGACCAGACGGTCTACGGTGCGGGCACGCTCACTGCCGGTGAGTGGCGCGACAACGCCAACTACGCCGACTGGAAGGACAAGTTCCAGCAGTCCGAGTGGACAAAGCTGGCCGAGAAATGGAACGTCCCGACGCTCAACCGCGTTGCCGTCACGGTTGCTGCCGGCGACAGCGTGATCGGAGAGGGCGCGAAGGTGCGCCTGCTCGACGCGAAGGGCAACGTGCTCTACCGCGCCGTGTCCGACAACCGCGGGGTGGCCTATCTGTTCGCGCCGACGGGCAGCCGCGCGGCGAGCGTCGAGGCCGAGTTCGGCGGCGAGGTCGTGCGAGCCGACTGCGAGGGCGTGAGCGAGGTCAGGCTGAGCTTCAACCTGCGCTACGAGCCGACCGCGCGCAAGCTGGATCTGATGCTTATGGTCGACACAACGGGCTCGATGAGCGACGAACTTGAGTACCTCAAGGCGGAGCTTAAGGATGTGGTCGAGCGCGCGCAGAGCGAGAGCGGAGTTGCCTCCGTCCGCACGAGCGTGAACTTCTACCGCGACGAGGGCGACGAGTATGTCGTCCGCTATTTCGGCTTCCGCGACAGCATTGACGAGGCGGTTGCAAAGCTGTCCGAGCAGCACGCTGCCGGTGGCGGCGACATGCCCGAGGCCGTCCACACGGCGCTTGACAACGCTGTCAACCAGCACGCGTGGGACGAGGGCAGCATCAAGCTGATGTTTCTCGTTCTCGACGCGCCGCCACACTACAACGATGAGGTCGTGAAATCCATCAACGAGTCGCTTGCTCGCGCGGCGGAGATGGGAATACGCATAATTCCCGTTGTTGCGAGCGGTTCCGACCTGACCTGCGAGGTGCTTTTCCGCAGCATGGCCGTCCTTACCGGCGGCACCTACGCCTTCCTGACCGACGACAGCGGCATTGGTTATCCGCACAGCGAGCCGCAGGTCGGCGAGTACGACGTCGAGAAGCTGAACGACCTGATGGTGAGGATTATAAGCGAGTATTGCGCGTGAGGTGGGCGTATTGGCATATGTCTGTATGCGGGTTTAATTGAATTTTGAGGTTGCGGTTCCCGCCGGTACGTTCGGCGGGGACCGTTTTTACGAAGGGGTGCCTTCACCCCGCGAGGCACGCCGGGACGTTCGGCGGGAAGTGTTTTTTTGAAAAAGGAGTTCTTTAGCCTTGGCAAGTCCACCTCTTATAAACAATCCCTCTCACTCAAAAATCATCACAAAAACCTCTCCGCACACTTGACAAATACCAGACACTGGTTTATACTAAACTTGGGAGGCGCGCAAGGCGCGCGCGCCGGTAAAATAAATATTCATAAGGAGAAAAACAATGATTGCACAGACCCCCCTATGGGTTGGAACACATGGAATACCTTCGGAAACGATATAAACGACGAGCTTATCCGCCAGACCGCGGACGCTATGGTCGAGCTCGGCTACCGTGACGCCGGTTACGAGTACGTCGTCATCGACGACTGCTGGTCGCTCAAGGAGCGCGACTACACCACCGGCCGCCTCGTGCCCGATCCCGTCAAGTTCCCGCACGGAATGAAGGCGCTGGCCGACTACATACACGCCAAGGGACTCAAGTTCGGCATGTACTCCTGCGCCGGTGTGCGCACCTGCGCGGGCTACCCCTCCAGCTTCGACCACGAGTACGAGGACGCGCGCACCTTCGCCGAGTGGGGCGTCGACCTGCTCAAATACGACTTCTGCAACTTCCCGAACTACGCAAATAACAAAAACCGCTACCTCACCATGAGTATGGCGCTGCGCTCCACCGGTCGCGACATAATTTTCTCGGGCTGCAACTGGGGACGCGGCGAGCCCTGGAACTGGATGCGCTCCATCGGTGCGCACATGTACCGCTCCACCCACGATATAAACGACTCCTACGCCTCCATGGCTGACATCCTGACATCGCAGCTGCCCAACCTCAACGCAAACGCCGCGGGCTGCTTCAACGACCTCGACATGCTGACCGTCGGCATGAACGGCCGCGGAAACGTCGGTCTTGAGAACTGCACCACGCCCGACGAGTACGTGACCGAGTTTGCCTTCTGGTGCATGGCAAGCTCGCCGCTTATGATGGGCGGCGACATCCGCTCGCTCGACGACCGCAGCCGCAAGTTGCTTCAGAACCGCGAGCTCATCCGCATAAATCAGGATCCCGAGTGCCGTCCCGCCTACCAGGTCAACGGCGCGACAAAGGATTTCCCCATTATTATAAAGCTGCTGTCCGGCGGCGAGTTCGCGCTGGCCTTCTTCAACCTCAAGGACGCCGACCGTCGGCTTGAGCTGCCCTTCCCCGACCTCGGAGTGCCTTACTCCTCGGGCGTTGGCGTCGACCTGACCGACGTCATGAGCGGTGAGCACATCGGCATCCGCCGCGACGACATGCGCCTCATCGTCCCGGCGCACGGCGTACGCGTCTTCCGCGCCAAGCTCATTACCTTATGACAAACAACTGCCGCACCTGCGGACGGCCGCTGCATCCCGACGAGGAGGGGCTGTCGATAAAGCTGTTGGGGCACAATATCACCGAATATTTCTGCATAGACTGCCTTGCCGCGCGCATGGGAGCGACGCCTGACCAGCTTCGCGCCATGATGGCGCGCTTCCGTGCGGCGGGGTGTCAGTTATTCACACCGGCCGAATGCCTGAAAGGACAAAACAATGCTGATAACTGTTGATTGCGGCACGACGAACATGCGCTGCCGTCTGTTTGAGGGAGAGCAGCTGCTCTGCGAGGTCAAGCGCACCGCCGGGTGCCGCAACACCGCCTTCACCGGCTCGGATACGTTCCTGCGCGAGGCTCTGCGCGACTCACTGCGCGAGCTGCTTGACAAGGCGGGCGTCGACGAGAGCCGCGTCGAGGCCGTCGTGTGCTCAGGGACGCTGGCGTCGGACGTCGGCATCTTTCCCATCCCGCACGCGGTAGCGCCGGTCGGCATAAGAGAGACCATGGCCGCCGCGCGCATGACCAACATGCCCGACGTGACGCCGCTGCCGATACTTTTCATACCCGGCATCAAGACGCTCCCGGCTCCGGGCGAGACGGACGCCATGAAAATCATCGACGTGCTCGAGTCCATGAGCGGCGAGGACTGCGAGACCTACGGCATCATGTCGCTGCTCGGGCTTAAGGGCGACTTTGTCATCACGCTGCCGGGCTCGCACAACAAGGTCATGGAGGTCGACGGAAAAGGCCGCATAACCTCCATCCGCACCGGCATCTGCGGCGAGTTTATCGCGGCGATCTCGGGGCACACCATGCTGCGCAGCGCGCTGCCGCAGCCTGTTATCCGCAAAATCATTCCCGAGTACCTCTACCGCGGCTTTGATTACGCGGTCGGGCACGGAGTTTCCCCGTCGCTTGTCAAGGCGCGGACGGGACGGCTGTTTGCGGGCTGGGACGAGGACACGGCGGCCAATTTCTTCGTTGGAGCGCTGCTGAAGGACGACATCATGTCGGTATTCGGCGTCTGTGGGGCGGAGCGCCGACTGGTGGTCGGCGGAGGCAACCCACTGCGGCACGTATTCGCGCTGCTTCTTGAGCACGCAGGCGTACCTCACCCCATCGAAATCTCGGACGAGGTCGCGCACCTCGCCCCGAGCCGCGGCGCCATGTCGGTGTATGAGATGTTTAAGGCAAAGTGATTTGGAATAAGGTTTAATTGATTTAAGGCATTACCGCGCAATGCCCGAGTGGCACACTTGCTTGCATCTTTTCCGTCATATTTCACAAAAATCCTTGGCTGTAGCGCCGCTACAGCCTGCGGCTTTTTGTTTCATCTGACGAAAAATCTGACTGCGCAATTGCACCATCGGAATTACGCGGTGAAGCCTTAAGGCATTGCGCGGTGATGCCTCAAGATCCCGCGGGGCAACGGTTGCCCTGCGGGGCTTCTTTTTTGCAGGGGCGAGAGGCGTATTTCATATGCCTGTATGCGGAAAGGTTAGTTTTGTCCCCCGAGGGCGGCTCGCCGTGAGAATTCCGACGTGTTCAAAGTGTTCTTTCTCTGCTCGCGGCAGAAAAGTACACTTCTTCACGTCGGAGAATAATCCGGCGGCAGCCCGTCAAGGCTAAAGAACTCCCGCCGCGTTGTCGTCCAGCATCGGCGCGCACTCGCCGTCCTCCGAGTACCGAATGCCGCAAAAGCTGCGCTCCTCCTCGCTCACGGGAATCCACCAATCAATGCATATTTCGGCGTCGTTTTCACGCGCGCCGGGCGTATTTTCACCGGGCGCGTTTTCGCCGTCGGACGTTGTCTGACCGTCCCGCGCGTTGTTGCCCGGCAGGCCGCCGTCGACATGCCGCATGTACATCAGAACGCCGCCGAGCGTCAGCCCGACCGTGATGATGGCGGTCAGAATTATTATTACAATCGTTCTTTTCATGGCGCGCCTCCAAACGTTTTCGTATATACTGACGCAAATCACGGAAAAAGTTCCAGAATTCGGCGAAGTAATCAAAAACTTTTTATTGTGTCAGCTGCGGCGCGCCGTCCAGCGCCCCGTACTGTTCCGGACTCAGCCACCGCTCGCTGATCGCCTCAAGCTCGCCATCGCTCCCAACCTCGAGGCGTGCGATACAGTAAATGTCGCTCTCGGAGTAGTAGGTGTAGCTCTCCCGCGCGCTCAGCGTCAGGATGCCGTTCCGCCAGACGTAAATGTCGACTCCACGCTCGCGTATGTAGACCTCGGGAAAGTCGTTCGTCGCGGGCTCGACGGTGTAGGACAGATAATGCGACCGAACCGTCTGCCCCGCAGCGTCGATTTCGGGCGACACCAGCGCGTCGAGCGCCGTGACGGGATAGTAACCGTCGCCGCCGCGTATGAAATTGGCGTAGTAGACGGCCTCGCCGACCCGCCGCACCGGCAGACGGATGTCGGGGTCGCCGTCGAAGTTTATGTCGACGACCTCGACCCCCGCTCCGCCGTCGCATACCCGGCTCGCCGGCCGCAGAACGAACTCTCCGCCGTCCGCCATCGTGACGCTGAGACGACGCACCGCGCCGTTCCCCGCGACATATACCCGGCACACCCCGCCGCCCGGCACATCTATCTCGCGTGCCTTTTGCGTGCAGGACGTAAGCGCCGCCGTGACGCAAAGCAGGAGCGCCACCGCGACCACAACCGCCGCTCTCCGCGCGGCGCGTATTTTCTCTGACATGACTGCAAGCCCCCAATCTGTTGCTAAGGCATCACCGCGCAATTGCACCATCGGAATTACGCGGTGAAGCCTCAACCTTAATTATACAACAAATCGCGCGCATGTTAAAGGCGGAAAAGCAAAAAAGGTCAGATTTTTTTGCAAAAAAGTATTGACAAGCCCCCGAGTGTATGCTATAATACTGACTGTTCCGGCTACGGAACGGTAGAACCGTCTCGACGCGGAGGATACGCTGGTGTGGCTCAATGGCAGAGCAGCTGATTTGTAATCAGCAGGTTGATGGTTCGACTCCGTTCACCAGCTCCATATGGGAGCGTTCCCGAGCGGCCAAAGGGGGCAGACTGTAAATCTGTTGTCACTGACTTCGGTGGTCCGAATCCACCTTCCCCCACCAAAGCTCCCGCATATCAGTGCGGGAGCTTTACTTTTTCACTTTTAACTTTTCACTGTTCACTTACGTAAGAAGTTATAGGTAAGAGTGAAAAGTGAATAGGTAAGGTGGCTTTTCGCGGGAGCGAAAAGCTGTTTTTTAATGAAGGTATTTTATTAATAATTTAGAAAAGCGGCAAAGAGCAGGGGTGCCGCTTTTTATTTCGCGAAAAAACAGCTCAACGCGATAGCGTTGGGCTGTTTTTTGGGGGATGTTGGCCTGAGCCCCTCCAAAAAACGCCCGGTAAGTGTGCAATTCGGGCATTGTGCGGTGAGGATTAAAATAAATGCCGCCCGCCGGGCGGCATTTATTTTAATCATACGAAACCATTAAAGCCAAAAAACATGCGGCGTCGTCAAATTTTCCGACCCCGACACCACGTCGCGCGGGTGGATTACAACCACATTTGCCATGGGTTTGGTATAAATCTCTTTGTTCTCTTCCATGTCGTTCTCCTCACTTCTCCGCATACCGGCAGGCGGAATCGGAATATCGCATCATCGCCGCGCACAGTCCGGCGAGGGGTTCGCTCTCTCCCCCAACCATCGCCGCGGCGTAGGTTTCGACACTGTAATGCAGGCGGGCACTTGAAATTTGGCCGTCGACACAGGCCGTCACGTATATGTCCGAGCGCATGAGCCGCGCCGGAATCGCCCCGATGTTGACCGTCCTGTACTCGCGGCCGCCGAGCGTGTATTTCCCGTAATCGCCCGCTATCATCTGAACCTCACCCTCGCCCCGCACTCCGTCTCCGTCGGCATCGAGCCACACCTCGAACGAAATGCGCCCGTCCTCCGCCTCGGAGTCGAACATGCAAACGACGCTCACATCGCCGTCTAGGCTGAGCATGGCCGAAACGAATGTCACCTCTGCCGCCGCAGGGACGTCGTCGAGCGCGAGCTTTGAGGTGAGATCCGGCGCTGCCGTCGTCGCCAATGAACGCTGCTCCGTTGTCATCTGCGCGTCGGCGAGGTCGTCGGTGCGGTAGCCGAAGAATTTCTGCGCCGCCGCGCCGTAGTAAAGCAGGTCGGCGCACAGTGTGCGCAGCTCGTCGTCATCGCTGTTATGGAGCTGGTACATGCAGTAGTCGCGGACGCTGTACTCCAGCGTCCCGCCGGGGTAGTCCGCGCCGTCGAGAGTGCCGATTGCGCGTATTGTCAGCGTCTCGGTCATCTGCTTTGCCGCGATGCCGGTGTAGCAGAACTTTATGTAGGACTCCCCGCCGACCGTCGTGACGGCCGAATTATCCGGCTCGCACGTCTCTCCACACATTTCGACTGTGAGGCGAACGCTGTCATAAGGGCTTGCATCCTCCGACCGCACGAACAAATTGAGATTTATGTCGCTCACAAGCTCGGGCGCGGCAGACACCACCTCGGGCGGCGTCAGCTCAACCGCCGGAACCGTAATGCACAGCGGCTCGGACGGCTCGCTCGCGTAGGTGTCAGTCGTGCGTGCCATTCGGCAGTAAAGCGTCAGCTGCTGACCCGGCGTCACGTCCGCAAACTCTCCCGACGTTTGCCAATGCAGTCTGTCCGCGCTGTACTCGCGGCCCGGGAGCGTGCGCAGCGTCACTCTGTCCGGCGCGGCTCTGACGAACGTAGGGCTCTCCGGCGCGGCGACGTGCATCCGCTCGCGGAAGACTATCAGTACGTACCCATAAACCTGCGAGCCGAGCACGGCGTACTCAACAGAGCCCGTCAGGTGGAGAACGGAGGCGAAGCTGCTCGTGTCCTTGCTTACAATATACACAAGACTGTCCGCACGTTGGGTGACGGCGTTTGCGGTGAACCCGTCAAGAGCTGCAGCTTCGCCGAGCCCATCGAGATACCCGCCGCAGACGCGGTAATACTCGTGCGAGGTGTCGTCCGAGAACACCCCGTCCTCAAGCGCGACGTACCCGCCGCTCCCGGGCGTGTAGGGCACGTGCGATTCGGCGAAAACCGAAGATTGGGTGCAGAAATAATCGTAGACGGAGTAACCGAAGCGGGTCTTGTCAAACCCTTCAATAGCGCCGATATCATCCCACGTGACGTCGACAAGGTAATACTCGCCGTCAATTTTCACGGCGTTCCATGCATGCGCACCGAGGCTGCGACGCACGCCGTCGGCGACGTCGAATCCCTCGCCCGAGATGGTGACGGCGTCAATCCCGCACCGGTTCAGCATGTACTGAAACGCTCTGGCGTACCCGTCGCAGGTAGCGCCCCTTCCGGTCATGACGCCGACAATGCTGTGCGCCCACCTGCCCGCCTCGGGCGTGACGCCGTCGGCGGCGTAGGCGTAGTCGGTCTCGCGGCAGATGAGGTCGTGGAGAACGCGAACCTTCTCGTAGTCGGACGGGCAGCGGTCGAGAACTTTCATCCAGCGCGCCTCGGTCGCCGCGATTGACTCTGTCGTCCCGATGCGGACGGCGGCGGAATAGTAGTCAGGCTCGACAAAAAGCCGGAGCGTCGTGCTCGACGCCGAGATAGAGTACGCGAAGTTACTGTCGAGCCAGAAATACTGCGGGTGGTCGGAAAAGTAGGCCGTCACGACGAGTTGCACAGCTGCCGGTGTCAGCGTTCCCGACGCCGTCGCGGTGAGGATTGTGCTCTCCGAGCAGTCGTCAGAGACAAATCCGGCGCTGTCCGCAAACCCGGTCACAGCGGCATCAATCGCGTCATACAGCGCGCGCTCGTCGTCGCTGAGGCGTGAGCGGCAGAAGTCGGTGTTGACGGTGGGGGTGGCAGTGGCGAGGGTCTTCGCTGCGGGGGTCGGCGGGTATGTCGGCAAAGCCGCCTCGCCGCGGCCTTCTTCGGCGACCGCAAGGGCGGTAAATGCCGTCAGAACCAGCATCACACTCAAAAGCATCGCCGCTACTCTCGACAGAATTGATCTTTTCATAACGTGCCTCCCGTAAATTTTACAATCAACCATGAGTAATTACACAATAATTATACTCGCTGCTACAGCTTTATGTCAAGTCTCGCATTTTAATTTCGGCATTTTTGCCGAAACCGCGACGGCATTTATGTGTATGTTGACAGAACGCCGCAAACCGATTGACACCGCCCTGGCATCCGTGATATAATGAAGGCAGTACCAACAAAGGGGTTTTTACGATCGCTGAAAGGAGACTTTACCTATGAAAAAAGTCCTGTCTTTGATTTTGTGTCTGCTCCTGCTCGCCGCGGCGCTCTCCGCCTGCAACGGCACGACTCCGGACACTCCCACCCCCGGCACGTCCGACACTGCGGACACCTCCGGCAATCCGTCAACGTCCGAAACGTCCGGCGGCTCGTCCGACACCACACCGGCCACGCCCGACGACGTCGGCGGGCTCGGGCTGATTGCCGCCGACCGCACGACCACCTACACAATCGTCCGCCCCGATGAGGCCTCGGACGTGCTGATCTCCGCCGTCAGCAGTATGGTCAAGGCGCTGCGCAGCATGGGCGTCACCATTAAAATCGAGACCGACTGGGAGCGCAACGAGGTTCGCGAGCACGAGATTATCATCGGCGAGACCAAGCGCGAGTCCGCCGACTTTTTCGAGGTTGACCGCCTCGCGCTCGGCTCGGGCGGCTACATAATCAAGGCCGTCGGCGGCAAGCTGTTCATCACCGGCGGCAACGACGACAGCACCCGCGCAGCCGTCGAATATTTTACATCTATAATCCCTGCTGAGGGAAGTTTTAGCTTGCCGGAGGACTATATGTATTCCCATTCCCCGACCGCGACGCTGTTTGATCTCCGATACGGCGACCGCAAACTGAGCGATTTCACCATTTCCATCCCGTCCGGCGACGAGCTGTGCCGCCGCGCGGCGGTGACGCTGCGCCGTCAGTTCTTCGCGGCGTGCGGCTTTATGCTTGACGCGCCGGTTGAGAACGCGACCGGAAGCGGCTACATTTTCATCTCGAGCGGCACCGGGTCAAGCGTCTCGCTCCTCGCCCGCGACGGAAACATTTACATCAAGGGCTCCGAGCGCGCGGGCATCTCGCGCGGCATACGCGACATAGTCGAAATGGCCTGCACCGAGGGCGGCTCTGGCATGGTACTGCGCGACGGCGACATGTTCAAGGTCGACTACGGCACGGGCGTGCGCTACGAGGACTTCGGTGCCAAGGGCGACGGCAAGACCGACGACACCGAGGCGCTCCACGCCGCGCACGAGTACGCCAACGCGAACGGTCTGCCCGTGCTTGCGCGCGAGGACGCGACCTACTACATCGGCGGCGCAGACTGCCGCATCGTCATCCAGACCGACGTTGACTGGTCGTGCGCCGAGTTCATTATTGACGACACAGACGTCGCCGTTGTCGGGCGCGAGGTGTTCCTCGTCCAGCCCTCGACCTCGCTGATACAGCTGTCCGACCTCAAATCTGTCAAGGCGGGGCAGGATAAGCTCGACGTAACACTGCCCGGCAGCTGCCTTGTGACGCTTGTCGACACCAACACCAAGCAGTACATCCGTTACGGCAGCAACCAGGACAGCGGCGCGGCGCAGACGGACGTGATTATCGTCAGCTCCGACGGCAGAATTGACCCCTCGACGCCCGTTCTCTGGGACTTCAACCAGCTGACCGAAGCGACCGCACGTCTTATCGACGAGCCTCTTTCCATCCGCGGCGGCGTGTTCACGACCATCGCGAATGCCAACTCCAACAAGTCCTACTACTATCGCGGCATACGCGTCTACCGCTCAAACGTGACGTTTGACGGACTTATCCACTACGTCAAAGGCGAGGGCAGTGTCGGTGCGCCCTACTACGGCATTCTGATTTTCCACGGCTCGGCGAATTCTACCATCCGCAACTGCGTTCTGTCCTCGCACAAGACCTACACGTCGACAGGCTCGGCGGGCAAGACGGTCAGCAACGGCTCCTACGACATCACCGTGACCTCCTGTCCGAACTTCACGGCCGAGAACTGCTACGAGATGACGGACATTCTCGACACGCGCCGTTGGGGCGTATTTGCCTCCAATTACGCCAAGAACATAACCTTCATCAACTGCCGCTTCTCGCGCTTTGACGCGCACCGCGGCGTCTCGGGCGTGACGCTGCAAGACTGCACCTTCGGGCATCAGGGCGTCAACCTTATCGGTCACGGCACAGCCGAGATCGACAACTGCCGCATTTACGCCAAGAACGTCTGCAATCTGCGTTCCGACTACGGAAGCACCTGGAACGGGGATCTCATCATACGGAATGTTGAATTTATCCCGCTCGAGGCAAAGTCGGACGTTGTGTTGATCGGCGGCTCCAACCCCGGCTCGCACGATTTCGGCTACACCTGCTATCTGCCGCGTAACATCATCATCGATGGTCTGAGGATCGACGACTCCAAGGTTTCCTCGAACTACACGGGCCCGACGATATTCGGAGTTTTCAACTCGAACCACGCCTCGGCGTCCTACGTTGCGAAGTACCCGATCGCGCTTCCCGAGTCCATCACGGTATCAGGCCTTACCGTCGCCTCCGGTAAGGCGCTGACGGTCTCGCCGGCGAAGTTTATGTTTAATGGGGTTAGCATATTGGAGAAATAAATAAAGTTTGCGGTTCCCACAGGGGAAGGCCTGCGGGAACCGCAAAATTTCTATTCTTTCACAGCCTCACGGCTCCTTCGGGCCGTATGCGTAGCACCGCGCAGGCGCCGTTGCCGAAGACGGAGTCCATCATGCCGCGGAAGGCGTCAATGTAGTCGGCGGGGACGTATGCCTGGATCGTCCCGGCAAAGCCGCCGCCGTGGACACGGTATGCCCCCCTGACACCGCTCGCGAAAAAGCGCTCGGCCAGGCACAGCGCCAGCGACAGCCCCTGCTCGCGTACGTTCGCCGTGGTGAATACGTTCTGAAGATAGCAGAACGACGAACGTCCCGAGGCGACGACGGCTGAAAAATATGCGTCAAGATTGCCGCAGCGCAGCGCCTCGCGCTGGTAGGTCACGCGGCAGTTTTCGTCGAAGAAGTGCAGCGCGCGCAGAACCGCCCGGTCGCCGCACGCCTCGCGCAGCTCGGGCAGCGCACGCAGCACTGCGCCCTCGTCGACGTTGCGAAGGTACTCCTCGCCGAAAAAGCGCGCCACCGACTTCATCTCGGCAGGCACCGCCGCGTAGTCGGCCGTCAGGTCGGCGTGGTTGCCGCCCGTGTCGACTATGCACAGCGCGTAGCCAGCGCCGGTTATGTCAAAGTCAACCTTTTCAACCACGGGAGCGGCCGGGTCGGCAAAGTCGATGAACACTATTCCGCCCGCCGAGCAGGCCAGCTGGTCCATAAGCCCGCAGGGCTTGCCGAAAAAGCGGTTCTCGGCGTACTGCGACATCTGCGCGATCTCGATGTAGCCGATGCTGCCGCAGTTGTAGAAGTAGTTTTCGATGGTGCCCACCATGTCCTCGAACGCCGCGGAGGAGGAAAGCCCCGAGCCCTTGAGCACGGACGAGGTGGTGTAGGCGTCAAAGCCGCCCGACTTGCGGCCGTTCTTGTTCAGCGCGTTGATGACGCCGGCAATAAGCGCATCGGCGTGTCCGGCGCGGGCGGGGTCGGGCGTCACGCACTGCTCGGGCGTGACGACGTCCATGTCAAAGCCGCGGCTCTGAAGGCGGACGACGCCGTCCTCGCGCGGGCGGGCAACGGCAATAATGTCAAGATCAATCGAGGCGGCGATGACGCAGCCGTGGTTGTGGTCGGTGTGGTTGCCGGACAGCTCGCTGCGTCCCGGAACCGAGAACAGGCTAAGCTCGCCACTCTCGCCGAAAAGCCTGCCGAACTCGACTACGGCGTCGGTGTAGCGGCGGCGGGCGACGGCCACGTCGTCTCCCGGATAGAGCCGCGCAAAGCGCTCGTCAAGCGCCCCGTCGGCTATGTATTTTATAAGCTCGTTGTATTTCATGACAGTATTCCTTTCACTGCTTTATCGACGTCTATTTTATCATAATTGTCACAGTTTTTCAAGACATTATGAGAAACACTTGAAAAAATCTGTCGGATGTGATACAATAGTAGCACAAACGCTCATGGAGGTGCGCCGTGAAATACTGCAAGCGCTTTACCGAGGGCATGGCTTACATTGCCGGGTTCCTCATTCTTACATTTATTGTTTATTCCTACTTCAAGTTCGGCGGTTCTGTCGTCGACGAGGAGACGGGCGAGACCGTCACCTTTCTCTCTCAGCGCGGCGTTAAGGAGTACGCGATAATGTTCGGCATGATACTCATCCCCGCCGTCATCAGCTCGCTGACGGACAGACTGCCCTTTATCGGCCTTGTCGTATCGGTCGTGCCGGTGTACTATGTGCTCTCGGTCTACGCCGACAAGCTGCTGACATATTGCCCCAATCTCATTATCATACTGACCGTCATGTTTGCGGCGGGCGAGCTTGTCGCCACCGTACAGTGGCTGCGCGAGCTTATCGCGAAATATAAAGCAAAACGCGCATAAAAACAGGTGCGGCGCTGCAAAACTGCAGCGCCGCACTTTTTGTCGCAACAAAAATTGCATTATGTACATTTGTCAATGATGTGAGACCAAAAAGTTAAAAAAATAATTGTTAAGTTA
>CAVIBA010000014.1:15212-23144 GCA_963640785.1 Bulleidia sp. | reverse complement strand
TCACTTTTTCTATATCTTTTTTATTTTTCAGTCTCACATCTATCGTAACACTACACCACCGAAACGAATTTTTGAAAAAATTCTATTGACAAGCGGCGGAGATTGATGTATAATACTAAAGTAAATTTGTCGAGAAGCTCAAAGCTCTGACTGCAACCGGAGGGAGGGAAAAAGAATGGCAGAAGTTAAGCTGAAGGAAGGCGAAACCCTTGATAGCGCTCTCCGTCGCTTTAAGCGTCAGGTTGCCCGCACGGGTGTCCTTGCCGAGCTCCGTAAGAGAGAGCACTATGAAAAGCCCAGTGTAAAGCGCAAGAAGAAGTCCGAAGCGGCCAGAAAGCGTAAGTACAAATAATCCCTAGTGTGCCAAGCAAGCCCTATGGAATTGCGGTTGAGGCGGTGTCACAGCTGAGGCTGTCGTGCCGCCTTTTCTGTTTTGCCACGCATGTGGAGACAATTCAGGCAGGCTGAAAAAAACATGGGCACGGTTGTGCCCATGTAAAAAAGTTGATTTGAAAGCGCGACGTGCCGAGTTTTTTTGTCTGCCCTACCTCTGCGCCGTGGCGAGCGGCGCGTCCGAGATTTCGACGGACGAGATAATATCGCGCATTTTGTCGGCAGAGGCAATGAGCGCTTCGCGTTCACGGCCGTTCAGCGGCAGCTCGAGCACACGACGGATGCCCTCGCGCCCGACGATGCAGGGAAGTCCGAGACAGACGTCGCGAAGCCCGTACTCACCATGAAGCAGCGACGAGACCGGCAGTATCGAGTCCTCGTCGTGCATGACGGCGTTGACAATGCGCCGCACCGCCTCGGCGATGGCGTAATATGTCGCGCCCTTGGCCTCGATTATCTCGTAGGCCGAGTTTTTGACCTGCTCGTACATGCTGTTCAGGCGCTCCATGCCGCAGTTGAGGCAGTTGTCGCGGCAGAAATCCGTCAGCGGAATGCCGGAGACCGTGGCCGAGCTCCAGACGGCAAGCTCGCTGTCGCCGTGCTCGCCTATGATGAATGAGTGAATGTTGCGGCTGTCCACGCCGAGGTACTCCCCGGCCATGTACTTCAGCCGCGCGGTGTCGAGCACGGTGCCCGAGCCTATGACGCGCTGCGCCGGGTAGCCGGACAGCTTCAGTGTCGCGTAGGTGAGGATGTCGACGGGGTTGGTCACGACGAGAAGTATGGCGTCAGTGGTGTAGCGCACGATGTTCTGCACAATCGACCCGAATATGCGGACATTGGCGCGGACAAGGTCGGTTCTCGACTGGCCGGGACGCTGGTTTGCGCCGGCCGTGATGATTATCATCGAAGCGCCCGCGACGTCGGGATAGTCGCCCGCATAAATGTTCATGGGCGCGACGAAGGGCATGCCGTGGTTGAGGTCGGCGGCCTCGCCCTCCGCCTTTTTGCGGTTGACGTCGATGAGGACTATTTTCGAGAAGGTGCGGTCGAGCATGAGCGAGTATGCGGTTGTGGCGCCGACGTTGCCACAGCCGATAATGACGCACTTGCGCACGTCGGTTTGAATTTTGTTCATTTCTTTATTTTTTACTCCGGAATAAAAATAAGCAGGAAGGCGGAGCGTGCCGCATTCCTGCTTATATTTTGTCCGCCGACGCTTAAAATTACACGCCGAGCAGCAGCAATATCTGTCCTATCGGATAGAACCACCAGATGAGCCCGCGCAGCTTTTCCGACCTTATATCGCACACCTTATCCAGCACGATAAAGTAGTCCGAAACGAGAAAGCTGAGCACGCCAACTGCCGAGACGATGGAAAGTCCGCGCGCCGAGCAGGCAAACGAATAGACCGTTGCGCAGTTGCCTGTGATCACAAGAAGATAAATCATGCTCAAAAAGAACATGCTTTTTATTTCCACGTTGCGTGCGAGCACGATTATGAGCGTCGCTACAATCATGACAACGTAACAAATGAACGCTGCCAGAACACCGACGTTGAGGTAGGCGTAGCCCGCGTCATATATGTTGTAGCCAAAGGCGATTATGTAGACTATGTGCGCTCCCGTGAACACCAGTGCGCCGGGAATGAAGCCGCGGAAGGGCAGCGATTTTGTGATGGGCTTGAAGTCCATGAGTATGATGTCGCCGAGAGAGGACAGTATCATGGCAACCGCGGCGAGCAGACGCGGCAAGGAGGGCGAGTATATGGCCAGCGCGCAGGCGTAAATGCTTATGAGCACCGTGAGCACCAGCCTGCCGGGCAGACCGAACCAACGGAAAAATCTGTTCATATTACGAGTCTTTCGAAAAGTTTGATTTGCTGCGGAACGATGGGGTATGCTGTGGATTTTCGCGGGAATATTTTCGGTTTTGCGCTATGGATATTCGCTGGGGATTCAACTTTGTGCCCAGCCGCGCGTGCGGTCGACGGCTTTGTGCCAGCCGGACATGCGCCGCATGCGTTCGTCCTCAGCCATGCCGGGCTCAAAGCGGCGCTCAACCTGCCACTGACGCGCGATTTCTTCTGTCGCGCCGAAGACGCCGACGGCAAGACCCGCGAGGTTGGCCGCGCCGAGCGCGGTCGTTTCGATGCAGGCGGGACGGATTATGGGCAGGCCGGACACGTCGGACTGGAAGGAGAGCAGCAGATTGTTGGCGCAGGCGCCGCCGTCGACGCGCAGGGCAGTCAGGCTGACACCGGCCTCGCGCTGCATAAGCTCGAGCACGTCGACAGTCTGGTAGGCCATCGACTCGAGCACCGCGCGCACGACATGTGCGCGCCCCGTTGCGCGGGTGAGACCGAACAGCGCGCCGCGGGCGTAGGGATCCCAATAGGGCGCGCCGAGTCCGACAAAGGCGGGGACGAAGTAGACACCCTCCGAGTCGGGTATGGATGCCGCGACGCGCTCGCTTTCGGCCGCACCGGCGATGAGTCCGAGCCCGTCGCGCAGCCACTGGACGGCCGCGCCGCAGATGAACACCGAGCCCTCAAGCGCGTAGCAGGTCTTGCCGCCCATGCTCCAGGCGATGGAGGTCAGCAGGCCGTTCTCGGAAAATACGGGCGTGTCGCCGGTGTTCATAAGCATGAACCCGCCAGTGCCGTATGTATTCTTGACCTCGCCGGGCTCGAAGCAGCACTGTCCGAACAGCGCGGCCTGCTGGTCGCCCGCGACGCCCGCTATGGCGACGCTGCCGCCGAGCAGCGCCGGGTCAGTATAGCCGAAGAGGCCGGAGGAGGGCAGCACCTGCGGCATGAGCGACTCCGGAATGCCGAAAAGCTCAAGCAGCTCGTTGTCCCACCGCCCCTCGCGTATGTTGAACAGCATCGTCCGCGACGCGTTGGACGGGTCGGTCGCGTGGACGCGGCCGCCGGTGAGGTTGTAGATGAGCCAGGTGTCGACCGTTCCGAACATGAGCTCGCCGCGCTCGGCGCGCTCGCGCACGCCGGGGACGTTGCCCAGTATCCATTTTATTTTGGTGGCTGAGAAATATGAATCGATGATAAGCCCCGTCTTGCTGCGGATTTTGTCGGTCAGCCCCGCGGCCTTGAGACTGTCGCAGTAGTCTGCGGTGCGGCGGCACTGCCAGACGATGGCGTTGTAGACCGGCTCGCCCGTGGCGCGATCCCAGATCATGGTCGTCTCGCGCTGATTTGTGATGCCGATGGCGGCGATGTCAGCGGCGACGAGCCCCGCGCGCGCGACGACCTCGCGCATGACGGAAAGCTGCGAGTCCCATATCTCACGAGGATTGTGCTCGACCCAGCCGGGGGCGGGGAAGTAGTTCGGAAATTCGCGCTGCGATATGGCGACTATTTGCTCGCGGTCGTTGAAAATAATGCACCGTGAGCTTGTTGTGCCCTGATCGAGGGCCATTAAATATTTTGACATACTGTGCCTCTTGAGGGGATATATTTTTGCTGCCGCGGAGCCGGGGTAAATGCGCGCAGTTGTCAGACGGCAGGCCTTACATGTGTATTATAACACATCATTGCCATTTGAGCAATAGCATTTTAGTATGTTTTTTATCAAAATTTCCAGTGACATCACAAATCCGGACGTTATCCGGCGCGGGAGCACCGCGGCGGACTCGGCCAGTTCGCTGACCTCGCGCATGTGCGCGGGGAGGATGCTGTCGTAAAAGCTGTCGGCAAGCGCAAGGACAGCGCGGCAGGTCTCGCATAGGCGGTCGAGCGGCGGAATTTCGGGCGAGATCGGCGGCAGCGAGGCGCGCTTCCCGATGATGCCGTCGCAGACGGCGGTGAGCCCGGCCGACGCGCGCGGATGGGTGGCCTCGTAAAGCCGCATGAGGTAGCGCTGCCGCTCGGGCGGACGCTCCTCAGATGAGAGCGAGCACTCGCTGTCGGCGAGTCGGCGGGTGAGGGCGAGGACGCCCTCAAGCTCCTCCCGCAGCTGCCGTACGGCCTCGGACGCGCGGCTCTGGAGAGAAGTGGCGGTGTGGTCGTTCATGAAAAACTCCTTTTGACGACTCAAAAAGGCAGCCCGGAAGCTGCCTTTTTGTTGTGTCATTTTATTTCGACGTTAACTCTTTTGCCGCAGGTGTTGCCGGCGGCCTTCATGACGGTGCGGATAGCCTTGGCGATTTTGCCGTGGCGGCCGATAACCATGCCCATGTCGTCAGCGGCTACGCTGAGAGTGAGGTCGACGGTATTCTCGTCCGGGTCGTCCTGAAGAACTGTTACCTCGTCAGGATTATCAACGATAGCCCTGGCAATGTCATACAAGGTCTGCTTGAGATCCAGCATTTGAAACCTCCCCATCAGGGTCAGTCAATAATGCCTGACTTCTTGAGCAGAGAACGAACGGTCTCGGTGGGCTGTGCGCCGTTACCCAGCCACTTCTTAGCCTTCTCAGCGTCGATCTTGACCTCTGCGGGCTCGGTCATGGGGTTGTAGGTGCCGATCTCCTCGATGAATCTGCCGTTACGGGGAGAACGCTCGTCTGCGATGATGACGCGGTAGAAGGGGTTCTTCTTTGCGCCGATTCTTCTGAGTCTGATTTTGACTGCCATTTTGATTTTCCTCCGAAAATGTTATATATATTTTTTTATTTATAAAAATCCGCGATTATCAGAACGGAATTTTCATCTTGCCTTTGCCGAATTTGCCCATTTTGCCGCCTGCAAACTGCTTCATCAGCTTTTTTATCTGATCGAACTGCTTGAGCAGCTTGTTCACGTCCTCAACCGACGTTCCGCTGCCTGCGGCGATACGCTTTTTGCGCGAGCCGCCGATTATCTCGGGGCGCATACGCTCCTCGTGCGTCATGGAACGGATGATTGCTTCCTGATGCGCCATGGCCTTCTCGTCGATCTTGGCGTCCTTAAGCGCGCCGGGCTTTACGCCAGGCATCATTCCCGCCAGCTGCTCGAGGCTGCCCATGCTTTTGATCTGTGCGAACTGGTCGAGGTAGTCGTCAAGCGTGAAGGTTTGCTGACGTATCTTCTGCTCGAGCTCGGCCGCCTTTTTCTCGTCGTATGCCGACTCGGCTTTCTCAATAAGCGACAGAACGTCGCCCATGCCGAGAATCCGCGAGGCCATACGGTCGGGGTAGAAGGGCTCGATGGCGTCCAGCTTTTCGCCGGTGCCTATGAACTTTATCGGCTTGCCCGTGACGTAGCGGACGGAAAGCGCCGCACCGCCGCGCGTGTCGCCGTCGAGCTTGGTGAGTATCACGCCGGTGATGTCGAGCTGCTCGTTGAAGGTTTCCGCAACGTTGACAGCGTCCTGACCTATCATTGCGTCGACGGTCAGCAGAATTTCGGTCGGATTGGTTTTTTCCTTTATGCTGCGAAGCTCCGCCATCAGATCCTCGTCGATGTGCAGACGGCCTGCCGTGTCGATGAAGACCATGTCGTAGCCCTTTTGCTTGGCGTATTCGACGCCCTCCGTCGCGATTTTGACGGGGGAGACCTTGTCGCCGAGCGTAAAGATGGGAATGTCCAGCTTTTCGCCGACAATCTCGAGCTGCTTTATAGCCGCGGGACGGTAAATGTCGCAGGCGACGAGCAGCGGGTGCTTGCCCTGCTTTTTGTACATGCCTGCGAGCTTGCCAGCGTGCGTGGTTTTACCCGCGCCCTGAAGACCCACCATCATGACAACTGTGGGCGGCATGGGGGCGATGGTCAGCTTGCTCTGGGTTTTGCCCATGATGTTGGTCAGCTCTTCGTTGACTATCTTGACCACCTGCTGACCCGGCAGCAGAGACTCGAGCACCTCGGCGCCGACCGCGCGCTCCGAGACGGCCTTGACCAACTCACGGACCACCTTGAAGTTTACGTCAGCCTCGAGCAGAGCCAGCTTTATATCACGCATCCCGGCCTTGATATCGGCCTCGGTCAGCTTTCCCTTGCTACGGAATTTTTTGAAGGCAGCATTCAGCTTATCGCCTAAACTTTCGAACATTGTGTGCCTCCTCTGCTAAACTATAGCCGCAAGATGCTCCAGTTCCGCGCGCAGCTCCACGGGGAGCTCGAGCGGAGACGCCAGCGAGCCTATGCAGTCGACCGAGTCGCGCACCTCGCCAAAGCGGCGGGCAAGCCCCAGCTTCTCCTCATAGAAGAGCAGCTCCGACTCAGCCTTTTTGATAATGTCCCTGACGCCCTGACGCGAGATGCCTATAATGTCGGAAATCTCCGACAGCGACAGATCCTCATTGTAGTACATACCGAGGACACCGCGCTTGCGTTCACTCAGAATCTCGCCGTAGAAATCAAGGAGATAGCCTATGCTCATGTTCTTCTCAAACATATCCGCGTCCTATAAAAAACTGTGTAAAGCAAATTGCTTTACACAGTATAACACACATGCATGTGTTTGTCAAGAGTTTTTTCAAATTTCTTCGCTGTCCTCGACGGGGTTGACCAGCACCGTCAGCTTGGTGACGCGCATGTCGTCCATCTCGGACACCACGACGAACAGGCTCTCGTATGTGAACGTGTCCCCGACGTGAGGGTCGGCGTTAAGCATTTCAACCGCCCAGCCTCCGACGGTGGAGTATTCGCACTCGATGTCCTTGCGGTGGAACTCAATCTCGGAGAAGAAATCGTCGATGTTCATGTCGCCGTTGACCTCGTAGGTGTTGTCGCCGGTCTTGGTTATCATGTTGACTATAACGTCGCTCTCGTCCCAGATGTCACCGACCAGCTCCTCAAGAATGTCCTCCATCGTGACAATACCGAGTGTGCCGCCGAACTCGTCGATGACTATGGCGATATGCGTCTGTTTCTCACGCAGGACGCCCATAGCAGCGGGCAGGCGCATGGTTTTGTGGATGAAGCAGGCGGGGATAAGCAGCTCGCGCAGCGGCTTCTTGTCCTCGTCGACGGCGTTCTTGTAGTAGTGGTTGAGGTAGAGAATGCCGATTATGTTGTCGATGGAGTCCTCGTAGACGGGGATTCGCGAGAAATGAGAATCCTCGATTATAGCGGCGATGTCCTCGTCGGTGTCGTCGATGTCGAGGTACACCATGTCGATACGGGGAGTCATTATCTCCTCGACGGTGGTGTCGTGGAACTCAAGCGTGGACTGAAGCAGCTCGCTCTTGTCCTCGTCGATGACGCCCTCCTCCTCGACTGTTTCGATGATGGAGGAAAGATCCTCCTCGGTGACGGTCGGCTCGTCGGCGGATTTGTCCTTTCCCCAGATTTTCCGAAGCAGGTTGACAATCAGCATGACGATGAGCACGACGGGGTAGAGAATAAAGGTCAGTATTCTTACGGGGTAGGCGACCCAGCAAACCACGCGGTCGGCGTGCTGCTTTGCGAGTATCTTGGGGACAATCTCACCGAAGATGAGGATTATCGTCGTCATGATGACGGTCGCGATAGCAGAGGCCACCGAGTTTGCGCTATCGCCGACGCCCAGCGCGGTGAGCAGTTGGATGATGATTATCGTCGTGACAGACGACGCCGCGATGTTGGCGAGGTTGTTGCCGATAAGTATGGCGGACAGCGCCG
>CAVIBA010000014.1:0-15202 GCA_963640785.1 Bulleidia sp. | reverse complement strand
ACAGCGCCGTGGTGAAGTTTTCGCTTATTTTGTAAGCCATAGCGGCGGTTTTACTGCCGCTCTCTGCGCTCTTTTTGAGACGCATTTTGTTCGAGGCGTTGAAAGAAATCTCCGAGCCCGAGAAAAATGCGGACAGCGCAAGCATCAGAATTATTATCAGATACGGCCACATATCACTTTACCTCCTTCTCCGGCGCGCTGCCGGTCTGAGGTGCGGTGTGGTACACCGAATCAGTGTCGAGCTTGATTATCACGTTGTCAATCCTGCCATCCTCCACATCCTCCACCGTGACCTCAAGGTTCTGGTAGCGGAAGGAGTCCTCCTCCTCGGGAAAGTGCCCGAGCGTATTGATGACCCAGGAGATGACGGGCATCTCGGCAAGCGTTTTGTCTGAGCAGATGAGTCCCATGCGGGAGAACACGTCGCCGACAAGCAGGTGCGTGTTGACAGTAAAGCGGTTTCCGCCCATCTTGACGAAGTCGTTGTCGACGACGTCGTCCTCATCCCAGATTTCGCCGACGAGCTCCTCAAGGAAGTCCTCGATGGTCACGATACCGACCGTGTGATCGGCCTCGTCGGTGACGACCGCAAGATATATCTTCTTCTGACGCATGACCGAGAGAAGATCGTCTATCTTGGCGTTGTCGCGGACGAAGAAGGTCTCGGTCAGCATGGAGCGCAGATTCACATTGTGATCCTTGAGGTATTCCTTAAGGAAGCTGCGAATCTGGAGCACGCCGATTATCTCGTCCGGATTGCCGTCGTAAACGGGAAGGCGGGAATGGTTGTAGTTTTGAATTTCTTTTACGATTTCATCATTTGACATGCTGATGTCAACGGCGCAGATGTCGCTGCGAACCGTCATTACATCGGCGGCGGTGGTGCCGGAGAAGTCAAGCGCGCTCTTGAACAGGTCGCTCTGCTCCTCGTCCATGACGCCCTCCTCCTCGATGGTGTCAATGATGTCGTACAGCTCCTCCTCGGTGATGGAGGGAGCCTTTTCGGTCTTGAACAGCTTTGAGACCGAGTTGCTTATCAGAGAGAAAAATGCCACAAGCGGCGTCGCTATCTTCATGAGGACACGCAGGGAGCCTGCGCAGGCCATGGCCATTGTGTCGCTGCGGTCGTTTGCAAACGCCTTGGGAATCATCTCACTGAAGAGGAAGACAATCATTGTGGTTATCACAGTGCACAGGACGGAGACCTTGGAGTCGTTGATGTCCCAGATGCCGGCGACGAACGCCGTGGCAACAGATGCCGCCGCGATGTGTGTGATGTTGTTTCCGATAAGCAGTGTGGTGATGGTCCGCTCGAAGTTATTGGCTATGTAGAGAGCTTTTTTTGCTTTTACGTCGCCGTCCTCTGCGCGGGATTTGAGCCTGATCTTGTTGAGCGCGGAGTAGGAGCTTTCGCACCCTGCAAAATACGCGCCGAAGACCACCATGAGAATAAAAACGGTTAATTGTAACCAACTACCGTCGTCCATTAAACGAATCAACTCCTTTTTGAAATGTATTGATTTCATTATTATATACGATAGTAGCAAATTTGTCAATAGTCGCGGACAATGTTTTTATACAACCTGACTATTTGCAGCAATCCGATTGACTTAGCGCATAAAACGTGATATAATTAGTATGGATAAAAATTGGCAGAGGTGCGCTTTGATAATACTTGGTGTCGACCCCGGACTGGCTATTGTCGGTTGGGGCATTATAGAATACAGCAATAATTGCTTCAGAACAATAGATTACGGTTCAGTCCAGACCCCCGCCGATATGCCGACGGAGCGGCGGCTTGTCGAGATACATCGCGGAATGCGCGAGCTGATTGCCCGGTACAAGCCGGAGTGCATGGCGGTCGAGGAGTTGTTCTTCAATACAAATATTACCACCGGCATGCGCGTCAGCCAGGCGCGCGGCGTCATTCTTTTAAGCGCGGCCGAGGCCGGGGTGGAGATAGCCGAGTACACGCCGCTTCAGGTCAAGCAGGCAGTGGTCGGGTACGGTCGTGCGGACAAGCACCAGGTCATCACCATGGTGACACGCCTGCTCGGGCTACGCGAGCCGCCCCGCCCCGACGACACGGCAGACGCGCTCGCCATTGCGATATGTCACGCCCACTGCGGCGGCTCGCGCATAGCGCAGTACTACAACAAATCACTCTGAACGGAAGGTCTTTTAGTATGTGGATAGCAGATAAGTGGAAGGATTACGAGCTGACCGACGCCTCTGACGGCGAGCGGCTCGAGAGATGGGGAAAGTACGTGCTGATACGTCCCGACCCGCAGATAATATGGACAAACGACCGCAAGGGCTCCGAATGGGGGCACGCCGACGGTGTCTATCGCCGTTCGTCCGGCGGTGGCGGCGCGTGGGTAAAGAACCGACTGCCCGAGGAGTGGAAGGTCGGATACGGCAGCCTTACGTTTCTGCTCAAGCCCATGGGCTTCAAGCACACGGGGCTTTTTCCCGAGCAGGCCGTCAACTGGGACTGGTTCTCGGAGCTGATAAGAAACGCCGGGCGGCCTATAAAGCTGCTCAATCTGTTCGCCTACACCGGCGGCGCGACCGTCGCGGCGGCAGCTGCCGGGGCGTCCGTCTGTCACGTTGACGCGGCCAAGGGGATGGTGGCGCAGGCCAAGCAGAACGCCGCGCTGAGCGGCCTTGCCGATGCGCCGATACGCTATATCGTCGACGACTGCGTCAAGTTCACCGAGCGCGAGATACGCCGCAGCAACAAATACGATGCTATCATAATGGATCCGCCGTCCTACGGCCGCGGGCCGTCGGGTGAGGTATGGAAGATAGAGGACAACATCGACCGCCTCGTCTCGCTGTGCGTGCAGGTGCTGAGCGACAGACCCCTGTTCTTTCTGATAAACAGCTATACCACCGGTCTCTCGCCGCTGACCATGAAGTATATACTGGACATGCGAATAACATCGCGCTACGGCGGCGGCAGCCGCGCCGAGGAGCTGGCGCTCCCCGTGCGCGCAACGGGCGGAGCGCTGCCCTGCGGCGCGTCGGCACGCTGGCAGGCGTGAGCGAGTCGGCGCTACGAAGGCGCTGACGTCACTGGCACCTCCGGCTGCGCGCGGAACCACAATATTGATTAAGGAAACCATCAGATGAGTGAGAGCTTTATAAAAGCCACGGGTGTCCGCTGCCTCTACAAGGACGAAAACGGGCACGAGGCCGTGGCACTGGATAATATTAATCTTGAGATACAGCGCGGCGAGTACATTGCCATCATCGGGCGCAACGGCTCGGGCAAGTCGACGCTGGCCAAGCTGTTCAACATGATACTCGACCCCGCAGAGGGTAAAATAGAGGTCGACGGAGTCGACATAACCTCGCCCGACCTCGACGATGAAACCATTCTCGACGTCCGCCGCAAGATAGGCATGGTGTTCCAGAATCCGGACAACCAGCTCGTCGCGACCATTGTCGAGGAGGACGTGGCGTTCGGCCCCGAAAACCTCGGCGTGCCGACGGACGAGTTGCGCCGCCGTGTCGACGACGCGCTGGCCACAGTCGGAATGACCGAGTATGCGCACCACGAGCCGCACCGGCTGTCGGGCGGTCAGAAGCAGCGGGTTGCCATCTCGGGCGTGCTCGCCATGAAGCCGGACTGCATCATTCTCGACGAGTCGACGGCCATGCTCGACCCGCGCGGCCGTTCCGAGGTCATGGACACCGTCGAGCGGCTCAACCGCGAGGAGGGTATAACCGTCATAATGATAACGCATTATATGAACGAGGCAGTCCGCGCCGGGCGCGTGATAATGCTTGACAACGGCCACCTCGTCAAGGACGCGACGCCGCGCGAGATATTCTCCGATCCTGCGCTGTTGCGCCGTTACGGGCTCGATGTTCCGCAGTCCGTGGCGCTGGTGGAGCAGCTGCGCCGTGCAGGCGTCAGAATCGAGGGCGAGCCCGTGACGCCGGACGAATGTGCCGCTGCCATAGCTGCGGCGCTGCGCTGTAAAGTCGGCAGAGAGGGGCGGAGCGGAAAATGAACAAGCTGAGTCTTGAAAACATTTCGTATGTGTACGGCGCGGGCACGCCGTATGAGAAGCACGCGCTGGAGAATGTAAATATTGAAATTCCGTCCGGCGTGATAACCGGAGTGATCGGGCACACGGGCTCGGGCAAGTCGACGCTTATGCAGCTGCTCAACGGCCTCGAGAAGCCGACGTCCGGCCGGGTACTGCTCGACGGCGTCGATATATGGGAGCAGCCCAAGAAAATTTCCGAGGTCCGCTTCCGTGTGGGGCTGGTTATGCAGTACCCCGAGTATCAGCTGTTCGAGGAGACGGTCGAGAAGGACATAGCCTTCGGCCCGCGCAACATGAAGCTGAGTGACGACGAGGTTGCGGGGAGAGTCGCCGAGGCGGCGGGCTTTGTGGGGCTCTCGCCGGAGCTGATGAAAAAGTCTCCGTTTGACTTGTCGGGCGGTGAGAAGCGCCGCGCGGCCATCGCCGGAGTTATGGCGATGACGCCCGAGGTGCTGGTTCTCGACGAACCGGCGGCGGGACTTGACCCCGTCGGCCGCTCGACCATATTCGACGCGGTCGAGCGCTACCGCGCGAGCACGGGCGCTACTGTGCTTATCGTCAGCCACAGCATGGAGGACATGGCGCGCATATGCAGCAATATGATAGTGCTGTCAGAGGGGCATGTCATAATGAGCGGAGATACCGAGTCGGTGTTCGGTCGCGCGGAGGAGCTCACAGCCTGCGGGCTTGATATCCCCGAGATTGCAAAGCTCATGCTGAAGCTCCGCGACGTCGGCATTCCGGTGTCGGGCATACCTCACTCGGTTGAAGGCGCATTTGAAATTCTCAGGAAAGAATTTGCATCATGAATAATATAACTCTGGGGCAGTATTATCCCGCGAAGTCGCTGATACACAGTCTCGACGCGCGGGTGAAGGTGGTGCTTGCCATCCTTTATATCGTATGCTCCTTCCTTTGCAAAAACGTTGTAAGCTACGCGGTTCTGCTCGCGTCGGCTATCATACTTATAATTATCTCGCGCATACCGCTGCGCATGATATTCCGTTCGCTTCGCCCGGTGCTGTTCATACTGCTGTTCACAGTGGTCATCAACGTGCTGTGGACGCGCGGCGAGCGGCTGATGCTCGAGTGGTGGATTATAAAAATCTACTACGAGGGCATCATGAACTCGGTGTTCATCGGCGTGCGCATCGTCGTGCTGATAATCGGCTCGAGCGTCTTCATGACCTACACTACTACGCCGATAGAGCTCACCGACGCGCTCGAGAGCCTGCTCTCGCCGCTCAAGGTGTTCCATGCGCCGGTGCACGAGTTCGCCATGATGGTGACTATTGCGCTGCGCTTCATCCCGATACTCTCCGAGGAGACGACCAAAATAATGCAGGCGCAGAAGGCACGCGGCGCTGATTTCACGTCCGGCGGCCTTATCCGGCGCGCCAAGGCGCTCATACCGGTTCTGATTCCGCTGTTCGTCTCGGCGTTCCGTCGTGCGGACGAGCTGGCGACGGCCATGGAGTGCCGCTGCTACCACGGCGGCGACGGACGCACGCGCCTGCACGTCCCGCACTGCCGGGTTCGCGACTTTGTGATGATATTTGCCATAGTCGCGCTCGGAGTCGGACTTGTTGTGCTCAATCGGCTCGGCATAGGATATACTATATCGTAAGGAAATGCTAAAATGAAGCTGTTTTTGAAGATCAGCTATCTCGGAACCGCATACAGCGGCTACCAGACGCAGAAAAACGGCCTCGGCATCCAGCAGGTGATAGGCGAGGCGACCGCTCGTCTGTTCGGCGTCAGGTGCGACATCTGCGGGTGCAGCCGCACGGACCGCGGGGTGCACGCCCGTGAGTTCTGCCTTACCGTGTGCGAGCACGGGAAGGATGAGCTCGTCACCACCGTCTCCGACGGCGGCATACTTCGTGCGCTCAATACCTACCTGCCGCCGGACATTGCAGTCACATCTGTCGATTGGCGGCCGCAGGACTTCCACGCACGGTACAGCGTGACGGGAAAACAGTATCTCTATCGTATATATGACTCGCCCGTCCGCTCGCCCTTTGAGGAGGGCAGAGCGCTGCACTACCCCCGCCGCATAGACGACGAAAAGCTCGCCGCTATGCAGTGCGCGGCAGCTTTTATCGTCGGAAAACATGACTTTGCCAGCTTCATGGCGTCAGGATCTGACGTCACGGATTGCGAAAGAACCGTCACACGCGCCGGGTTCGTTCGAAATGGTGACGTGCTGAACTTTTATATCGCGGCGGACGGATTTCTCTATAACATGGTTCGCATAATAGTCGGGACGCTGCTCGAGGTTGCCGAGGGCAAGCGCGCGCCGGACAGTATTCCGGCACTTATCGCCTCCCGCGACCGCCGGAACGCCGGTCGCACTGCCCCCGCCTGCGGACTGTATCTTGACAAGGTCTTTTATTAATTTGGGCTTCAAATCTCAGCCACGCGCTGACGATTCCGGCCACCAAAACTAACGCTTTCCCCAAACTCCATTCCAACCCGCACACTCCAAATCCACTACCGCCCCCGCTTCAAAAGTTTTGCGGGTTCTCAGGGGGCTTTTCCAAAAGCCCCCTGAGTGGGGTCTGGGGCAGCGCCCCGGAAACTATCAAGGAGGACAAAACCGATGCTTGTTCGCAATCTTAAGATCCGGATTGTGTCCTCGTTTGCGCCTCGCGAGGGCGAGGGCTATTACGGCGGCGTCGAAAGACGGTACCGGGCGGCGGGGATAGTTATAGCCGTCGCACTGGTCATATTTGTGCTGGCGTCGCTCATATTCGGCTTCAGAGAATTCACGTATCAGAATATATATTACTTTTTCAAGGACTTTGACACCGTCATCTCGGCCGACCGCTACCCCGTCGACGCGATAGACTACGGCTCCGGAGAGGGGCGCAGCTACGTCGCGTTCAAGGGCGGAATCGCCGTCGCCGACAGGTACAGCGTGTCGGTCTACTCGTCGGGCGGGCGGAGAACGGCTGGGTTCAACGTCGGCTATTACAGCCCGCAGCTGCGCGCCTCGGAAAAGTACCTGCTTATCTATGAGTCGGGCGGCAACGCGTTTTCCGTCTGTAACTCGTTCATCCGGCTCTATTCGGAGACGCTTCCCGGCGAGATATACGCGGCTGAAATCAACGCCGCAGGCGAGGTGCTCGTGCATACGAGCGACAGCCGCTACCGCGCGGTGCTCTACCTTTACGACAGCGGCTTTTCACGCGCCGCGGCGTACTATATCGGCGATTATGTGACCGCCACCGCCATCAGTGCGGACGGTAAATATATACTTGCGGCGACAGTCGACGCCGCGTCCGGCAGCTATGTCTCGACGCTCCGCGTCTACCGCAGAGGCGAGACCGAGCCCCGAACAATCCTTACCACCGACGGCGAGATGATAATGAAGTGCGGCGCGTTTGCCGACGGCTTCTACGCACTTACCGACCGCGGCGTGTACGTCGTCGACGCGAACGGCAAGGTTCGCTCGCATACGGCGCTTGCCGACGGACGCGGGTTCGTCTCGTGCGAGGCGGGCGAGAAGTGCCTTGCGGCACTGTCGCACGACGGCGACGGGTATCAGCTGGTCTACGTCCCCTCGCAGGGAGAGGGCATGTCGGTGCGGCTCGACGCGGCGCCGCTGTCGCTCGGCGTCTCGGGGCGGCAGGCGTATGTCCTGTTCGACGGGGCCGTGGCTAGATACGATTTTGAGAGCGGGAGCGTCGGGTTCGCCGAGTGCACACCCGGAGAACTCGGTATGGTGGTTACAGCGGCACGGCGCGTGCTTGTCTGCTACGCGACGCGTGCGGTTTATTCTGAATTTGCGGAGGTGACAAAATGAATTTTTTGCTTGACGGACTGCTGCTTGCAATAGTTATCACCACAATCGTGATATACTACAACCGCGGTTTTGTCAAAGCCGTTCTGGGCTTTGGAAAAACACTGCTGTCGTTTATCTGCGCGGCGATTTTTGGCCCCGTGCTCGGCGGGGTGCTGGCGTCCCGCTTCTTCGACGGCAAGCTGACCGAGACGGTCTATAATACGCTCTATAACCTCTGCGCCGAGGGCGGCGCGCTCGATATTTCGCGTCTTGCGGAAAGTCTGCCAGGGTCGCTGCGCATGCTGGCGACACAGTGCGGCGCGGACGTCGATTCCATCATCGCCTCGGGTGCAGGCTCGGCTGACGTTGAGGCGCGCCTCGCGGAGATAGCGCAGGGAATAGCGCTGCCCATCTCGGCTGTAATATCAAAGCTGGTCGGTTACGTGCTGGTGTTCATCGCGGCGTATCTCATACTGCTGCTCGTCTCCTTCATACTTGAGGGCGTGGCGGAGCTGCCGGTCATACGCGTGTTCAATCACCTGCTCGGGCTACTGCTCGGCTTTGTGTGCGCAGTAATTTTTGCTTTCATATTTATATTTGTAGCCCGCGCGGTACTGTACTACGTCATCGCCGCGGGAGACCCCAACCAGGCGGCAGACATCGTCGAGAGTACGGTGCTGTTCAAGTATTTCTGCCGTGTTGGAGGAATAAAGATGTGGTAAGTCGTACGCTGACTGCCGCAGAAATTTTTTCAGAAGGATAATGGCAAACTGAAATATGGTAATGTGTTCAAGATGTAAAAAACGGGTCGCGGCTGTGTTCGTGACCAAAATGGAGAACGGGGAGAAGGTCTCGGAGGGCCTCTGTCTGCGCTGCGCCAAGGAGTTGGGGATTCCGGTCGACAACATGCTCGGCGACATAATGGGCAAGCTGGGCGTCACCCCGGATCAGCTCGAAAATATGAAGGACGACGTCATGGATCTGCTCAAGGGCGGCAACATCCTGCCCTCCGACACCGACGACAGCGAGGACGGCGGCGCGCCCGCGATAGATTTCCCCAAGCTGTTCCGCGAGAGCGGGCTCATCCCCGACAAAGAAAAGATCGGCGAGGAGCCCCGCGGCAATCAGAAGGACGCGGCTCCCAAAAAGAAAAAGCGCAAGTTTCTCGACACCTACTGCCGTAACCTCACCGCGCTCGCCGCGGAGGGCAAGCTCGATAAAATTGTCGGGCGCGAGCGGGAGCTGGAGCGCGTGATACAGATACTCTGCCGCCGTCAGAAGAACAACCCCTGCCTCATCGGCGAGCCGGGCGTCGGCAAAACCGCGATTGCGGAGGCGCTGTCGACCCGCATAGCCAACCGCGACGTGCCCTATAAGCTGCGCGACAAGGAGGTCTATCTCGTTGATCTGACGGCGCTGGTCGCAGGCACGCAGTTCCGCGGACAGTTCGAGTCGCGCGTGCTGGGACTGCTCGGCGAGGTTCGCGAAGCGGGGAACATTATACTGTTCATAGACGAGGTTCATAACATAGTCGGCGCAGGCGACGCCGAGGGCAGCATGAACGCAGCCAACATGCTCAAGCCCGCGCTCTCGCGCGGAGAGGTGCAGGTCATAGGCGCGACCACACTGACCGAGTACCGCAAATATATCGAAAAGGACACCGCCCTCGAGCGCCGTTTCCAGCCGGTGACAGTCAACGAGCCGTCAGTCGCCGATACGGTGGACATGCTGAAGGGCATAAAGCACTACTATGAGGACTTCCACATGGTGCACATCCCGGACGATATGCTCGAGCGTACCGTGCGCATGTCCGAGCGCTATATCACCGACCGCTACCTGCCCGATAAGGCCATCGATCTGCTCGACGAGGCGGCATCGGCGCTCTCGCTCGGCAGTGCGGCGCTCAACGAGTCCTACGTCCTGCGCGACAGAATGCTTGAGCTCAAGGCGCAGCGCGAGTCGCTTGAGAATCAGCAGTCCGAGGCGGGCGAGGCCGACGAGCGCAGATTCGAGCAGATAGCCAAGATAAAAGAGGAAGAAATCAAGCTCGCCGACGCCATGAAGCAGAACGAGGCGCTGTGCCAGGCGGTCACGCTCGGCGAGGACGATCTCGCCCGCGTCATCGAGGTCTGGACGGGCATCCCCGCCGCCTCGATAACGGAAAACGAGTACGAGCGCATAGATAAGCTGGCCGCGCGCCTGAGAACGCATATAATCGGTCAGGATGAGGCCGTCGACGCGGTGGCGCGCGCGATAAAACGCAACCGTGCGGGCGTGTCATATAAGCGCAAGCCGGTGTCGTTTATATTTGCGGGTCCGACGGGCGTCGGTAAGACGGAGCTTGTCAAAACGCTCGCCGCAGACCTCTTCGACTCGCCCGAGACGCTCATCAGACTCGACATGTCGGAATTTATGGAAAAGCATTCGGTCTCGCGCATTATCGGGTCGCCTCCCGGCTACGTCGGCTACGACGAGGCGGGGCAGCTGACCGAAAAGATACGCCGCCGCCCCTACTCGGTCATACTGTTTGACGAGATAGAGAAGGCGCACCCCGACGTGCTCAACATTCTGCTTCAGGCAAGTCCAAGACGGAGAAGGCGCTCTCCACCTTCCTGCGCCCCGAGTTCATCAACCGCGTCGACGAGATAATCACCTTCCGTCAGCTCACGGAGGCCGATTTCGAAAAGATCGCCGTCATTATGCTCGACCAGCTCGCCGAGGCGCTTCGCGAGAAGGGAATAACGCTTACCTACAAGCCCGAGGCGGTGTCCGTCATCGCGCACGAGTCCTACTCGGCAAAATACGGCGCGCGCAACATGCGCCGCTATATCCAGACGCACGTTGAGGATAAGCTCGCCGAGCTTATAATCGCGGATTACAGCCACAGTTGCACGCAGGCGCTTGTCTCGGCAAAGGACGGGCAGATCAGTGTCGCGTGCATGTGATGCGCGCCGCGGATATGCGTTAATTGTAAATTTTTTGTGAACATTTTATTTTGCTGTTGCGCGAGAGCTGCGATAGTGGTATAATGAGCGACGTGTGGTGTTAACCTCATTGATGTTGACGTTGGCACGCACACGCAAATACACACACATGGGTCTTAGCGTTGTCGGTGCCGTGCAAGCGGTCAAGCCGCCCTATCCTATGTGGTGGAAAAACCGAAGGAGGACATTTCAGAATGTCAGTTATCTCTATCAAGCAACTGCTTGAAGCCGGTGTTCATTTCGGACACCACACCAGAAGATGGAACCCCAAGATGGCAGAGTACATCTTCACCGAAAGAAACGGTATCTACATCATCGATCTGCAGAAGACCGTTAAGAAGTTCGAGGAAGCCTACATGTTCGTCAGAGAGCTCTCTGCAAACGGCGGCACACTGCTGTTCGTCGGTACCAAGAAGCAGGCTGCTGACGCCATCAAGGAAGAGGCTGCCCGCTGCGGTATGTACTACGTCAACGTAAGATGGCCGGGCGGAATGCTCACCAACTTCAAGACCATCCGCCGCTCCATCAACCGTCTCGACAACCTCATCGCAATGCAGTCCGACGGTACCTTTGACCAGCTTCCCAAGAAGGAAGTCACCGCAAAGCAGAAGCAGATCTTCAACCTTGAGAAGAACTACAGCGGTATCAAGAACATGGAGAAGTTGCCTGATGCCGTGTTTATCGTTGACCCCAAGAAGGAGAGAAACGCCGTTCTTGAGGCTAAGAAGCTGGGTATCCCGGTTATCGCTATCGTTGATACCAACTGCGATCCTGACGATGCCGATTACATCATCCCCGGTAACGATGACGCTATCCGCGCTATCCGCCTGATCTCCGCTACTCTTGCTGACGCTGTCATCGAGGGCAAGCAGGGCGAGCAGGTCGCTCCCGAGGCTCCTGTCGCTGAGGCCGAGGCTCCCACCGCAGACGCTGAGTAATTGACAAATACATCGAAAGGAATTTAATGCAATGGCTAATATAACCGCAAAGGACGTTTCTGAACTCCGTGCCAAGACCGGTCTTGGCATGATGGACTGCAAGAAGGCTCTTGTTGAGGCTGAGGGCGACGTCGAGAAGGCTGTCAAGATTCTTCGCGAGAAGGGCCTTGCCACCGCCGCTAAGAAGGAAAGCAGAATTGCCGCAGAGGGTGTCGTCGACATCATGACCGAGGGCAATGTTACCGCTATGATCGAGGTCAACTCCGAGACCGACTTCGTCGCTAAGAATGCAAATTTCAAGGAGTTCGTCCGCGGACTTCTTTCCACCATTATCGTCGGCAAGCCCGCAGATATGGACGCTTTCCTGAAGATGCCCTTCAACGGCACCGGCATGACCGTCGAGGCTGCTCTTGTCGACAAGATCGCCGTTATCGGTGAGAAGATTTCCATCCGCCGCTTCGTTATCGTTGAGGGCGTGGTTTCCACCTATATCCACGGCATGGGCACCACCGGTGTTATCGTCAAGTTCGACGTTGACGACGCTGTCGCAGCTAACCCCGAGTTCGCTGCCGCTGCCAAGAACGTCGCGCTTCAGATCGCCGCAGGCTCTCCTCCCGCTTACGTGACCAAGGAGGACGTTCCCGCTTCCGTTATCGAGGAAGAGAAGGCTATCATCAAGACTCAGATGGCCAACGATCCCAAGATGGCAGGCAAGCCTGAGAAGGTTCTCGACGGCATCGTCATGGGCAAGCTGGGCAACTTCTACAAGTCCAACTGCCTCGTTGAGCAGCCCTACGTCAAGGACGACAAGCTGACCGTCGGCCAGTACCTCAAGGCTTCCGCTAAGGAGCTGGGCGGCAAGTTCGACGTTGTCGACTTCAAGATCTTTGAGAAGGGTGAGGGCATCCAGAAGCGCGAGGACAACTTCGCTGAAGAGATTGCAAAGCTCACCGGCAAGCAGTAATCGGATTTTATTGTCTGAATATAACCCCGGCAGGACATGCGTCCGGCCGGGGTTTTGAAATACACTGAAAAACGCTGAAAAGCACCGAAAAACACCGAAGAGCGGAGGAAATATGAGGATAGATAAGCTGTTGTCCGTCTGCGGCGCCGCGAGCCGCAGCGAGGCGGGACGCGCCGCAAGAGCCGGACGCATTACCGTGAACGGCGTGGCGGTGCGCGACGCGTCGGCGAACGTCGACCCGGCGCGCGACACGGTCTGCCTTGACGGTGTGCGGATGGAGTATTGCGAGTTTGTCTACGTCATGCTCAACAAGCCCGAAGGCTACGTCAGCGCGACGGAGGACGGCCGCGACCCGACCGTGCTCGAGCTTTTGCCCGAGCTCAGCCACCGCACGGGGCTGTTTCCCTGCGGTAGGCTTGACAAAAACACCGTCGGGCTCATGCTCATTACCGACGACGGCGCGCTCGGCCACCGACTGCTCTCGCCGCGTCGGCACGTCGAGAAAACCTACCGTTTCGCCTGCCGCGCCGAGGTCAGCGACGAGGATCGCGCGGCGCTCGAGAACGGCCTGCGCCTGGCCGACGGCTACGTCACAAAGCCGGCGACGCTCACACTCGACCCCGGCCGCATGAGCGGCACAATTACGCTGCACGAGGGCAAATATCACCAGATAAAGCGCATGTTCGGAGCCGTCAATGACAATCGTATCGTCGCGCTCGAGCGCGTCAGCTTCGGCCCGCTCACGCTTGACCCCGCGCTCGGCCGCGGCGAGTGGCGCTATCTGACCGAGGACGAAATCTCGCGGCTGCGTAGCTTGTGAGTCGGCGGTTGGCATGTGAAAATAATACGCATAGCTTCCTACGACGACAGCCGTTTTTTCGCGGCGGCGCTGCGTCAGCACGGGTGCTTTCTCGTGGACGGCACACCATATGAGGTGGAGATAATTTCGGATTTTGAGGCCGTTATTCGCGGCGTTGACGCGGCGGTGTACCCGCAGGTAATTGACGAATTCCGCTTTTACGCGCCGCGTGACATGGCACCCGTCAGCCACGCCGAATACGAGGAGAGATGGAACCGCTTCTGCGTCGAGCTCCCCGGCTCGTCGGACTGAATACAGAAAACCAATCCCGCCGCACGGAGTTCCGAGCGGCGGGATTTTGCTATGTTTGGGAGCGCGCCCCGCGCTCCGCCGCGCCCGCGTCGCAGCTGGGCGATTTTTGTCGCCCGAATGCCGCCGGAATGCGCGCCGTAGCGCAAACTTGACCTTTACACGACGAAAAAAATGTGGTATAATTAAAAGCGTCACCGCGTAATGTCCGAGTGGCACAATTGCTGGGCATTTTTTCGTCATATTTCACAAAAATTCTTGACTGTAGCGCTGCTACAGCCTGCGGATTTTTGTTTCATCTGACGAAAAATCTGACTGCGCAATTGCGCTCCCGGAATTACTAGGTGAAGCCTATAATGTAATGTTTTTCGCAGGAGGCTGCACTTGTTACCGGGTAAATTTGTTCTGAAAAGTGAATATTCGCCCACCGGCGACCAGCCCGAGGCCATCGAACAGCTGATTGAGGGCGTCCGCCTGGGCGACCATATGCAGACGCTGCTCGGCGTCACCGGCTCGGGCAAGACGTTCACTATGGCCAACGTCATTGCCGCCGTCAACCGCCCGACGCTGGTGCTGGCGCACAACAAAACGCTGGCGGCGCAGCTGTGCTCGGAGTTCCGCGAGTTCTTCCCGGACAACGCCGTCGAGTATTTCGTCTCGTATTACGACTACTATCAGCCTGAGGCATACATCCCCGGCAAGGACATGTACATCGAAAAGGACGCGCTGATAAACGACGAAATCGACCGTCTGCGCCACAGCGCCACCTCGGCGCTGTTCGAGCGGCGGGACGTTATAATCGTCGCGAGCGTATCCTGCATATATTCGCTCGGTGACCCGAATGAGTATAAAAGTCTGGTGCTGGCGCTGCGTCCCGGCATGGAGATGAGTCGCGAGCGTCTAATCTCCATGCTCGTATCCATCAGCTACGACCGCAACGACGTCAATTTCGTCCGCGACAAGTTCCGCGTGCGGGGCGACACGGTCGAGATATTCCCGGCGTCGAACGGCGATAAGGCGCTGCGCGTCGAGTTCTTCGGCGACGAGATCGAGCGTGTGTCCGAAATCAACATCGTGACGGGCGAAATGGTGCGCCAGCTGAGCTACGCCGCCGTCTACCCCGCGACGCACTACGCCGTGTCGGATGAAAAGCGCGAGGCCGCGCTGTCCGAGATTGAGGCGGAAATGCGCGAGCGGGTGGCCTATTTCCAGTCTGAAAACAAGCTGCTCGAGGCTCAGCGGATAGAGGAGCGCGTCAAATACGACCTTGAAATGCTGCGCGAGATAGGCTTCTGTTCGGGCGTCGAGAACTATTCACGCGTGCTGTCCGGCCGTGAGCCGGGCTCGACGCCCTACACGC
>CAVIBA010000013.1:0-23349 GCA_963640785.1 Bulleidia sp. | reverse complement strand
GCGGCCTGAAGTGCGTCCCGGTGGGGGCGTCTGTGGTACAAATGGCTGTTGGAATGAGGTTTTCGGAGAGTGCTTCACCGCTGGAATGAAGTTTGGTGGGAGCCGATAGCTCACGCTGCACGACCCGCGCCATCATATTGCGGCTTCGCCGCTCATGAAGGCTAATTAGGGCAGAAAACGTTAGTGAAAGCTGCCCCGCAATCCTGCGCGCAGCGCGAGTACTCTGCCAGTTCAAAAACGGTTTAGCAAATCCCCCGAACGAGTAAAACCGGGGACAAAGCCGTACTTTAACAAAGGCGCGGTAGAGCGATTCTGACCGAGCCGCGCCGGATGCGAGCCTCATGGAGGCGGATTCCGCTCCCCTAAGCCATCCCCACGGGAGTGGGGGATGTCCAACACTTTGGGGCGACTCTTTTGAATTTGATTATGCCTTCGGCATAATCAAATTGTTCTTTCTCTGCTCGCGGCAGAAAAGTACACTTCTTAACGTCCCGCAGACATTCGGTGAGTACACTTCGAACATGTCGGAATTCGCTTCGGCGTGCGCCCGCCAAGGGTGCAGAACTATTTCAGCATATGGGCATATGCAATACGCCCACGTCTCCATACTGAGTATACCATACTTCTCCCCATAAATCAACAATCAACCGAAATTTTCTGTTCCCCTTAACCTCGCCTTCACAAATCCTTCAATAATTGCTGTTTACAAAATCGATTTTTTATGGTATAATGTCATAATAGGATAATATCGATAACTGTACTCATAAATTCGCCCCGGCAAAGGAGGAAAACCGTGAGAAAAAGACTTCCGCCAAAAGCAGCGGATATTCGCATACCGCTGACTATTTGTATCATTATCGGCATATTTCTGCTGACCGTTTACACCGTCCTCACCTCGCTGACCGACTTCTCCCCGCTTATCCTCGGAATTGTGCTGACGGTGCTCTATCTCTACGCCGCCGTGTTCAGCTTCGTCGCGGTGCGCAATAAGTTGCGCAGCGTCGAGCTCGAGCGGCAGCGCGCCGACGCGCTCAATATCGAAATGCATCAGATGTTCCGCGAGTCCGTCGATCTGCCCTACGCCGTCGTCGCCGAGGACGGCCACATCACCGCCGCCTCGCGTTGCCTTCAGGACATTCTCGGCCAGAGCTTCCCATACGGCGGCCGCGTCGAGGACTTCTGCTCGGCTACCGCGCAGGAGATCATCAAGTCCAGTACGCCCGAGGGCCAGCTCGCTATCCGGCTCGACAGGCCCGGCACCGTCGCCGCGGCGCCGGGGGACGGCATGCGCGTCGCTATACGCCGCCGCCGCTTCGTCGCACGCAGCTATCCCATGACCGTCAAGGGCGAGCACTGCCACCTCATTATCTTTACCGAGATCACTTCCCTCGTCGCGCTCGAGGATAAAACGGAGCGCGAAAACCCCGTCGTCGCTTACATCGTCGTCGATAACCTCGAGGAGCTGGCGCAGTACATCCACGCCTCCTACCGCGCCGCCGCCAACGACATCGAGGCCATACTCAAAAAATGGTCGACCGGCATGGACGGCATACTGCGCGAATACGACCGCGACAAATATCTCTTGATAATCTCGCAGGAAAAGCTCGAGGAATGCGTGCGCTCAAAGTTCGACATCCTCGACTCCATCCGCGACGTCAGACTCGGCGACGACAATATGTCCGTCACCGTCTCCATGGGCATCTTCGCCGGCACGGGAACGCTCGCCGAGCGCGAGGCGAACGCCGCCGAGGCGCTCGAGCTGGCGCTTCAGCGCGGCGGAGACCAGGTCGCGCTGCGGCGCGGCACCGAAATGGAATACTTCGGCGGCCTCAGCAAGAGCCAGCAGAAGCGGACGCGCGTCCGCTCGCGCGTCAACGCGACGCTGCTGTGCGCTAAAATTGCCGAGTCCTCCAATGTGCTGGTCATGGGGCACAAAAGCCCCGACTTCGACTGCATCGGCGCCTGCATCGGCGTGGCGAGACTGTCGCTGTTCTGCGGCGTGCCCGTCAAAATCGTCTCGGATATGGACAGCGAGAACCTGTACATCGTCCAGCGCCGCCTTGCACGGTATGACGAGTACCGCGACATGTTCGTCGACGCGCTCGCCGGGCTCGACCTCGTGCGCCCGAACACGCTGCTCGTCATCTGCGACGCAAATAACTTCAATATTATAGAAGCGCCCGAAATTCCCGACAACGTCGAGCGCATCGCCATAATCGACCACCACCGCCAGACGGCCAAGTTTGACTTCGAGCCGCTGATAAACTACATCGACCCCGCGGCGTCGTCTGCCTGCGAGCTGGTCGCCGAGGTGCTTGAGCAGTGCATCCCTCACGGAACCCTGCTCAGGGACGAGTCCACCGCCATGCTCGCCGGAATCATGCTCGACACCAAGAATTTCTCCAAGGAGACCGGCCCCCGCACCTTCTCCGCCGCGCTCTATCTCCAGAACGAGGGCGGCAAGAGCGAGTCGGCGCGCAAGTACTTTGACGAGAACATCGACGAATTCCTCGCCGAGGCCCGCTTCAGCAACGACATCGAAATATACCGCAACACCATCGCCATCACCCGCAGCGACGGCACCGGAAACGAGCAGTACGACCGCATCGCGGCCTCCAAGGCGGCAGACAAGCTGCTGGCCGTGCGGCAGGTCGAGGCCTCGTTCGCGCTGGTGTGCGCCGGGAGTACCATCCGCATCTCCGGGCGGTCGTCCGGTAAAATAAACGTCCAGCTCATTCTTGAGCAGCTGGGCGGCGGCGGCCACTTCGACGCCGCCGGAGCGGCAGTCGACGGCGTCATGGACAAGGCCTGCGAGCTGCTCAAGCACGCCATCGACAGCTATCTCAACGACAGCATAAAGTCGTAAAACACAAAATCCGATATTAAACTCTTCATTTAATATACATCATCCGAAAAGGAGGACATAATCATGCAGGTTATACTGACTTGCGACGTAAAAGGTCAGGGAAAAAAGGATCAGATCGTGAACGTATCCGACGGGTACGCCCGCAACTTCCTGTTTCCCAAGGGACTCGCCGTTCCCGCAGACAAAAAGGCGATAACAGATATCCGCAACCGCGAGGCGTCGAGGGCGCACCGGCTCGAGCTTGAGCGCGCCGAGGCGACCGCCATCGCCGAAAAGCTGGACGGAGTTCAGGTCAAAATAAAAATGGGAGCCGGAGCCGACGGCAGGCTGTACGGCTCGGTCACGCCCAAGGACGTCTCCGAGGCGCTCGCCACGCAGTTCGGCATCACGGTGGACCGCCGAAAGATTGTCTCCGCCGAGCCCATCAAGGCATACGGCAGCTACGTTCTTGAGGTCAAGCTGTTCCCCGAGGTGACCGGCCGCATCCATCTGCTCGTCTGTGAGGGCTGAGCCGGGCGCACATGAACGAAGAACTCATACGAAAGCTGCCGTTCTCACTGCTCGCGGAGCAGTCGCTGCTGGGCGCTATCATGATAGACCCCGAGGCCATCCGCGAGGTAGCCGACTTCATCTCGTCCGAGGACTTCTATATCGAGGAGCACAAGCAGATATATCTCGCCATGCACGAGCTGTTTCTGACCGACAACGATATAGACCTCGTCACTCTTGTCGACACGCTGGTGCGCAAGGGTATTTACGACAAGTCGGGCGGTGAGGATTACATCCACACCATAGGCCAGGTGGTGCCGGGCTCGCAGAACATACGCGACTATGCCCGCATAGTCAAGGAAAAAAGCGTTCTGCGCCAGCTCATCTCGGCCTGCGGTGACATTTCGGACACGGCATACTCCGAGCAGGAGTCGGTCACAAACATAATCGACAACGCGCAGAACCGCATTTTCGCCATAGCGCAGGGGCGCGACACGCGCACCTTCCGCCACATACGCGATGTGCTGGGCGAGGTCTACTCCAACCTCAACCGCCTGTATGAGGGCGATGAGTCAGCTGTCGGCACGCCGACGGGCTTTTCGGGGCTCGACGCAGTGCTGGCCGGCATGGGCAAGGGCGACCTCATCCTCGTCGGCGCGCGCCCCGGTATGGGAAAGACCAGCTTCGTGCTCAACATCGGCACAAACGTCGCCGAAAAAACCAAAAAAACCGTCTGTATTTTCTCGCTTGAGATGCCGGCAGAGCAGCTGGTGTCCAGAATGCTGGCGAGCGAGGCCATGGTCGACAGCTACACGCTGCGAACCGGCAAGCTCACCTCCGACGACTGGACCAAAATCGCCGAAGCCTCCGGACGTCTGGCCGGCGTGGACATACTCATAGACGATTCCACCGGCATGACGGCGACCGCCATGAAGGCCAAGCTGCGCCGGGTCAAAAACTTAGGCCTCGTCATTATCGACTACCTTCAGCTGATGCAGGGCGAACGCTACCAGGACAACAAGGTTCAGGAGGTCGCCGAAATCACGCGAAACATGAAGATAATGGCAAAGGAGCTCGGCATTCCCGTCATATGCTGTGCCCAGCTCAACCGCGGTACCGACGGACGCACGGACAAACGTCCCGTGCTTTCCGACCTGCGCGACTCCGGCTCTATCGAACAGGACGCCGACACGGTGCTTTTCCTCTACCGCGACGAATATTATAAGACTGACAAGTCTCCGACCAACGGCAACGAGTGCAGTATTGTTGAGGTCATAGTGGCCAAAAACCGTCACGGCTCGACCGGAATGGTCAAAATGGGATGGGTGGGCAAATATACCTTGTTCCGTTCCATAGCAGATAACGACTCTTTGCCGCAGTAGCGGTCAAAAATAACTTTATAATTATTATGAGAGGTGCGCTATGTGGAATTTTGAGATTCCGGAGCGAGTTCATTCCAAGGGTGAGACCCTTAAAAAGCAGTACGCCGCAGGAGGCCCCTACGGCATGACCTTCATCCCCCCGCATGTTCTGGCGAACATGCCCGAAAACACGCCCCTGCTGCTGGCTCTGTCCGGTGGCGAGGACTCCCGAGCCCTTTTCTACCGCCTGCTTCAGCACAGCGAGGAGACCGGCGCGCCGCTGTCGGTGGCGCATGTCAACCACATGATCCGCGACCGCGAGGCCGACCGCGACATGCAGTTCGTCAAGGAGCTGGCCGAGAGCGAGGACGTTCCCTGCTACACCACCTGCATCAACGTCCCCCTGCGCGCCGAGGACAGCGGCAAAACGCTCGAGCAGGCCGCGCGCGAGGCGAGATACGAGTTCTTCGACGAGCTGATGAAGGAGCACAACATCCCCATTCTCGTCACGGCACACACGCTTGAAGATCGCGTCGAGACCATTATGTTCAACATGGTGCGCGGCACCGGGCTCAACGGCCTGTGCGGCATGCGCCCCTGCCGCGCGACGACGTACGGCGTGCTCGTCCGTCCGCTGCTGTTCACGCCCAAGAGCGAGATACGCAATTACAGCCTTGCCCGCTCGCTCGATCACGTCTTTGATTCGACCAACGACGACGACCGTTACACCCGCAATTTCGTGCGCCACCGCGTGCTGCCCGTCATGCACGACGTCAATCCGTCGCTTGACGCCGCCGTCGGCCGCATGGCCGAGTCGCTGCAAAACGACGAGGACTTCATCGCCATGCACGTCGACAAGTATCTCAGCGAGAACGGCGAGGCCGCCTATGAGGCCGCGCGCCTGACGGCTCTGCACCCTGCCCTGCTTGCCCGCGTGCTCGACAGAATGTACCGCGCCGCGCTCCAGTCGCTCGCCGACAACCCCGAGGCCTTCCGCGGCCAGAGCATCATCAGCCCGCGCCATCTTGAGACTGTGCACGTCGAGCTGCTTGTCGAGCTGATTTCCGACGCCAAGGCCGACGCTTCGGTTACGCTGCCGGGGAACGTCGAGGCGGGGGTTGTCGACAGCAAGCTCACTTTTGCGCACACCGACCGCGAGCCGGGCAAGACCTACGATTACCCCAACAGCCTCGAGGCGCTGCTCGACTTCGGCGACGACGACTCCGACAGCCTCGGCAGTCTGCGCGGCAGTCTGCGCGAGCTCTCCGAAATAATCCGCAACGCACGGGATCTCCCCTTGGATGAGTGAAGATTTGGTGCTGCGAAGCAGCACCAAATCGCCGGTAACGCCGACAGGCGGCGTCCCGGCCGTACGGCGGATACCCGGAAGCGCGGGGCGGCACGCCCCGCGTCACCAAATCATTGACCGCGCGGCTGCATATTAGTTAATGTAGATTTTCTGAAAGGAACCATATGAACAAGGATATTGAACGCGTACTCGTCGACGAGGCAGAGCTTGACAGGATAGTCACCCGCCTCGCCGCCGAGATAGACCGCGACTACTCCACCCCCGGACACCGCCTCGTGCTGGTGTCGATACTCAAGGGCTCGATTATGTTCACCGGGGCTCTTATGGGCAAGCTGAAGACGCCTGCCGAGATCGAATTCATGAAGGTGTCGTCCTACGGCGCGCAGACCAAGAGCTCGGGCTGCATCAGTGTGCTGCTCGACCTCAAGCGCGACGACCTCACCGAGCTCGACCTGCTTATCGTCGAGGACATCGTCGACAGCGGCCGGACGCTCAACCTTCTGACGGGTCTTTTGCGCGACCGCGGCGCTCACAGCGTAAAGTCCTGCACCATGCTCGACAAGCCGTCGCGCCGTGAGGTCAACTTCACCCCCGATTACATAGGCGCCGAAATTCCGGATGAGTTCGTCGTGGGCTTCGGACTTGATTATGACGAAAAGTACCGCAATCTGCCCTATGTCGGCGTGCTTTCCCCCGGCGTTTACCGCACGAACGGCTAAGTAAGTTCAGCTTTTACGAAAGAGGAGTCCCATGAAAAAGAATTTCAGCGTAATTTTATTCTATCTGGTCATCATAGTGCTCATTGTGATGGTGTCCTCTCAGCTGCTCGGAAGGGGCAGCTACGAGAAGTGCACCTACGCGCAGATTGAGGATTTCTTTGAGAACGACCTCGTCAAAAAATACGAGGTCTCGAACTCATACAAGCTGACCCTGGAGGTCTACGTCAAGGACGCCTCCTCCGAGGACGGCTTCACCTATGATGCAAACGGTAAAATTACAAACAAAACCAAGCTGTATTCCTATCAGCTCAGCGGCCTGAGTCTCTACAAGTTCGACCGCAACGCCGATGAATATTCCAAAAACAAAAACCTCGAAAACTTCGATTTCGAACCCGAGACCACGCTGCCGTGGTGGGTCAGCCTCATCCCGACGGTGCTGGTGATACTGGCGCTCGTCGCGCTGTGGGTGTTCGCCTCCAATCAGGCGACCGGCAAGGGCGGCAGCAAGATGAATTCGTTCGGCCGCGCCCGCGTCAAGATGCCCGACCCCAACTCGCGCGAGCGCGTCACGTTCAAGGACGTGGCCGGGGCGGACGAGGAGAAGGCCGAGCTCGAGGAGATAGTCGAGTACCTCAAGTCGCCCGCGAAATTCTCGCGGCTCGGCGCCAAAATCCCGCGCGGAGTGCTGCTCGTGGGCCCTCCCGGTACCGGTAAAACGCTGCTTGCGAAGGCGGTCGCGGGCGAGGCGGGCGTGCCCTTTCTCTCCATCTCCGGCTCTGACTTCGTCGAGATGTACGTCGGCGTGGGCGCATCGCGCGTGCGCGATCTGTTTGAGACGGCGCGCAAGTCGACCGCCGCGATAATTTTCATCGACGAAATCGACGCCGTCGGACGTCACAGAGGCGCAGGCCTCGGCGGAGGTCACGACGAGCGCGAGCAGACGCTCAACCAGCTTCTCGTCGAGATGGACGGCTTCGGCACGCACGACGGCATTATCGTGCTCGCCGCCACCAACCGCCCCGACATTCTCGACCCGGCGCTGCTGCGTCCCGGTCGTTTCGACCGCCGCATAACCATCGGCTACCCCGACATCAAGGGACGCGAGGAGATTCTGCGCGTACACGCGCGCAAAAAGCCGCTTGAGGACACTGTCGACTTCCACAAGGTCGCCCAGATGACCGTCGGCTTTACCGGCGCGGAGCTCGCGAACCTGCTCAACGAAGCCGCGCTTCTCGCCGCACGCCGCTCCAAGGAGCTCCTCGGCATGGACGAGATCGAGGACTCGTATATGAAGATGCTGCTCGGCCCCAAGAAGAAGGGGCACGTCCGCACCGAGCACGACAACCGCCTGTGCGCATTCCACGAGGCAGGACACGCAGTGTCGTCCTACTACTGCGAGCACACCGACCCCATCAAAGTCATAACCATAGTTCCGGCGGGCAGCGCGGGCGGCGTGACCGTCAGCGTGCCGACCGAGGACAGCATGGGTCGCTCGCGCAACGAGATGCTTGAGAGCATAGTCTGGGCACTCGGCGGCCGTGTCGCCGAGGAGCTGACCATGGACGACATTTCGACGGGTGCGTCTGCCGACATACGTCAGGCGACCAAGATAGCGCGTGACATGGTGACTCGTTACGGCATGAGCGACCGTCTCGGCGCGATACTCTACGGCAGCGAGCACTCGGGCGACGAGGTGTTTCTCGGCCGCGACTTCTCGTCGAGCCGCAACTACTCCGAGAAAACCGCCGCCGCAATCGACGACGAGATACGCGCCATCATAGGCGAAGCACACGCGCGCTGCCGCGAGATACTGACCGCGCACCTTGACAAGCTGAATTTCATAGCCGGGTTCCTGCTCAAGAACGAGACTATGGACGCAGATCAGTTCAAGGCCGCGATGGAGACCGACGGCATCACCTACGAGGAGCTTGAAGCGATAGCTGAGGAGCGTCGCCGCAAGAGTCGCGAGGACAACGAGCGCCGCCACCGCGAGAACGAGGCGCGTGCCCGCGCCGGGGCCACCGCACGGCGTCTCGGCGACGACGGTAGCGACGACCACGACGGTGACGACTCCGGCGACTCCGGCGACTCCGCAAGCCCCGCCAACCGTGCGGACTGGCACTGATAAATATGGAGAAAACTCTCCCCTTTGAATAAAAGGGGGGAGTTTTTTGTGTGGGTGGGGGTGAGGCGTATTGGCATATGCCTGTATGCGGAAGGAGTTCTAAGCCCTTGGCGGGCACGCCGGGACGTCGGCAAAAAACGTTTTTATAAAAAGAGTTCTTTAGCCTTGGCAGGGACTCGCCGTAACGTCTGCGGGACGTGATTTAACTGTACTTTTCTGCCGTCGGTGGCCTCCACGGCGGCAGCCTGCCAAGGCCAAAGAACTTATTTCGCATAGGTGCATATGCAATAGCACACACCCCCGCGCACAGGCATATGCAATCCGCCTCCCTCCTCCTGATTAATCCCTTCATTTCCGGCATAAAATAATACCAGCGCACACCGCGCCCGGCAGGGCGCATCCCCTCACCCCTGCCGGTACCGCAAATCGGAGGTCAGTATGAAAATCCTCATATGCACCGACGCCTTAGGCTACGGAGGCGCGGAAACTCACGTCCTCTCGCTCGCCGGCGAGCTCGACGCCATGGGTCACAGCGTCACCGTCGCCGCACCGCACGGGGAGCTCGAACGCGAGCTGCCCGGATCCGTCACCTTCTTCCCGCTCCCCGCGTTCCACGGCTCGCCGCGCACAGCGCCCCGCCTGCCCGATCCCCTCGGACTTATCCGCCTGTTCCGTATACGCTGTCGCCTCGCCTCGCTCGCCCGGCGCGGCTTCGACGTCATTCACGCCCACGCGCGCCTCCCCGCTCTGCTGCTGTGCGGCATCGCGCGGAGGCGGCACATTCCCCTCGTCGTCACGGCGCACGCCATGTTCCGCATGACCCCGCTGCGCCGTCGCCTGTCGCGCTGGGGCGACCGGACAATCGCCGTCAGCGAGGACATCAAGCAGCTGCTCGTCAGCCGCGGCGGCGTGTGGGCGGACAACATCGCCGTCATCCCCAACGGCATCGACACCGTCCGCTTCAGTCCGGCGGCCACGGCGAACGAGAAGTTCGGCATGGCCGAGGCGTCCTGCCCCGCCCCGCGCATAATTTTCGTCAGCCGACTTGACCACGACTGCTCGTCCGCGGCGGCGGCGCTTTGCCGTCTGGCGGGTCGGTTGCGCGGCGAATTTCCAGAGCTGACCGTCACCATCGTGGGCGGCGGCGACCGCTACGGCGAGCTCTCAACGCTCGCCGAGCTGATGAACACCGCCTGCGGCGACGAGGTCGTGCGGCTGACGGGCGCCCGGAGCGACGTTGAGACACTGCTGCGCCGGGCCGACATTTTCGTCGGCGTGTCGCGCGCGGCGATGGAGGCGGCGGCCTGCGGCCTGCCCGTCATACTCGCCGGGGACGAGGGCTACGGCGGCATTTTCTGCCCCGGTGACGCCGTCGACCCGACCAATCTCTGCGCGCGAGGATCCGCGGGGTCGCCGGCCGAGTCGCTGTTCGGCGACATCTGCCGCCTCGCGCGCCTGCCCGCGGACGAGCGGCGACGGCTCGGTCAGGCGGGGCGCGAGCTCATCCTCCGCCACCACTCGGCGGCAGCGTCGGCCGAGCGGACGGTCGCGGTCTATCGCGAGGCCGCAGCGCTGTTCGAACGCGGGCAGCCGCGGGCGGTCATATGCGGCGGGGCGGGCTGCGGGAACCCCGGACTCGACGCCGCCGTGGACATGCTCATACGTCGTCTGCGCTCGAAGGGGCTGAAACCGGCCGAAATCTGCCTCGTCACGCCCTCCCCACGGCGCGCGCAGGTGCGGTTCGGCGTCCGGTGCGTCGGGCGGCGCAACGGCGTGGAGATACGACGGGAGCTGCTCTCGTCGCGGCTGCTGCTGCTCGGCGGCGGGTCGCTCATCCAACCCTGCGCCGGTATCGCGGCAGGAGCGTCCGGGCGCGCGCCGTGCTCGGGCGGGCTGAGCTGCTACCGGCGACTGGCCGCGCGGGCACAGCGGCTGGGGTGCGGCGTCATGATCTGGGGCGCGGGGCTCGGGCCGCTTTACGGCGAAACGGCGCGGCGGCAGGCGGCGCTGCTGCTCGAGGGCGCGGGTCTGATACTGCTGCGCGAGCCGCTGGCGCTTGACATAGCACACAGTCTCGGTCTGCGGCTGGACGGCGGCTCGGTTTACGCCGACCCGGCGCTGCTGACCGAGCCCTGCGGGCGCGAACGCGCGGCAATGCTGCTCGGGGAGGGCAATTATTTTGCGGTGTCGCTGCGTCCACCGCGTCGCGGCGAGGGCGTCGGGACGTCCGGGCTCGGGCTTGGCTCCGGCTCCGGACTCGGGTTTGCCGTCCGCGGCTCCGCGCGCGAGGAGGAGCACCGGCGAATGCGGCTGGCGGCGGCGCTGGACGGGATAAGTCAGGTTTGCGGGGCGGAGGCGGTGTTTTTCATAATGTCGCAGGAGGACAGGTACTTCACCGAGTCGGTGCGGCGGCACATGGAGCGTCCGGGGCGCGTCCTCGACGGGCTGACGCCGGGCGAGACGGTCGCGCTGCTCGGCCGCTGCCGCGTGACGGTGAGCATGCGGCTGCACCTGCTCGAGTTCAGCTTTGCGGCGGGCGTCCCGGCGATCGGAATCGGCAACACACCGGACATACTGGGCTTCATGTCCTACGCCTCGCTCCCCGCGCCGCTTCCCGCGACGCTGAGCGCGCCCGCGCAGTTAGTCTCGCTCGCCGCGTCCGCGGCCATGAGCCCACGCATCGACGAGGCGCGGCGGGAGGAGCTTTTGGAGCTGGCAGACGCGGGGGTGGAGAGAGTGGCGTATTGCATATGCCAATGTGCGGATTAGTAAATTGATTTTGCGGTTTCCGCAGTGATGTGAGCTATTGCATATGCACCTATGCGTCGGTTAAATTGAATTGATTTTGCGGTTTCCGCAGGGGTGGCCTGCGGAGGCCGCTTTTGCCTAAGAAGAGTTCTTTGGCCTTGGCAGGCGCACGCCGTGGCGAATTCCGACGTGATCAACTTGTTCTTTCTCTGCTCGCGGCAGAAAAGTACAGTTAGAACACGTCCCGCGGACGTCAGGGCGAGTGCCCTCGGGGGCAAAGAACTTTCTTAGCATACAGGCATATGCAATATGCCTCACCCCGGCGTGCGCCAGCAAAGGTCAAAGAACTTATTTATCAAAAAAACGGCTCCCGCAGGTCGTCACCTGCGAGAACCGCAAACTTAAAATTCAATTTAACCGCATACGGGCATATGCAATACGCCCAACTCATTCATTCCCCCGCGCTGCGGCGGCAAACGCCGCGAATAACCCCGCCGCGACGGCATCCTTGGCATAGAACAACTCGGGGTGCCATTGCACGCCGAGCAAAAACCGCTCGCCCGGCAGGCTTATCGCCTCGATAATGCCGTCCTCGGCTACGCCCGCGACCTCAAGTCCCGGCGCCGGTCGGCGCACCGCCTGGTGGTGGAAGCTGTTGACCCTGATCTCGTCCGCGCCGCCCGCTATGTCGTATAGCCGCGTGCCCGGCGTCAGACGGACCGACTGCCCGCAGACGTCGCGGGGCTCGGTCTGGTGGTGCCCTTCGATATGCTGGTACAGATCGCCCCCCAGCGCTACGTTGAGCAGCTGTATCCCACGGCAGATGCCGAGTACCGGCTTTTTGCCCGCGAGAACGCGCTCCGCCAGCGCCAGCTCGAACTCGTCGCGCGCCGCGCTGACGTCCACAGAGTCGAATTTTATCTGCTCGCCGTAGTATTTCGGGTCGACGTCCACGCCGCCCGAAAAAAGAAATCCGTCGAAATCCGCCGCGTATTCGTCGAGCTTGCTCGGCTCGGTCGTGTAGGACACAAACACGGGCAGCGCGCCCGCGTCCCACAGCGCGTCAAGATAGGCGGGACGCATGCGTATCATGCCCTGCGGGTTGTAGGACGGAGTGACCGCGATAAGTGGACGTTTCATGAGCAATTCTCCCGGTGATTATTTTCCCCTGCTGCGTGACACGGCCGTGTATATCACCGGCACAATGACAGCCGCCGCCACTATCTCGATAATGCCGTTGAAGCCGACAATGGTCGCGATTATGGCTTTGAAAATGGCCGCCGCGGTCTCAGCCCAGCCGTCGAAGAAGTTGAAAAGATAAAGCATGGTCAGCACCAGCACGGTGTTGGTCAGCGTCGCGGCAACGGCAGCGATTATGGCCGAGACGGGACGCACTATCTTTTTGCAGCACAGCGCGAACAGCGCCGCCGCAACAATTCCGACAATAATTCTCGGCAGAACCGACACCAGCGGGTTCTGGAAGGGTATATTGCCCGGCGAGGGCTCCAAAAACGCCTTGACCACGCAGGTCAGACCCCACGCGCCGCCGATCAGCGCGCCGTATTTCCACCCGAGGAACAGCGCCGCGATGATGACGGGAATGTGCAGCGTCGTGATCGCGAGACTCGCGGGCGAATAGGTTATGTACCCGGTATAGGGCACAAGCGTCATGACGATAATAATGGCGCAGAACATGCCGGCGAGGGTCAGTTTTCTGATTTTTTCGGTAGTTTTCATGATTTACCTCCTTTTTTGAGGACTTGTCTCGAGAGAACAATATTATTGCCCTCATTATATATTAAATTGAAACAATTTGCAAGAGGGCGGTTGAGAAAATATATCGCAATGCGGGTCGGCTTTTGTGGCGATGTTACACAAAGCAGCCTGTCTTTGCGGCGCGCGCGATGAATAGACGCAGGCGGAGTCGGGTAAAATACCAACAGGCGGCGTAATGTCGCCCGGTCTTGAGAGGAGTTTTTCAGATGGTAATGGACAGAATCGCGCTGGTAATTGCGATAATCGGCGCACTTAACTGGGGTAGCATCGGACTGTTCAGCTTTGATATAGTTGCATGGATGTTCGGCGGACAGAGCGCGCTTGTCAGCCGGATAATTTACACCGTTGTGGCTCTTGCGGGCCTTTGGCTCATTTCCATGCTCTTCAGAACGCAGGACAAGGTGGAGCCCGTCGGCGAATGAGGCTCCGGCGCAGGGAGGCGCAGCTTCCCTGCGCTTTTTTGATGAAATCCGGTTGATTTTTCGGGCGGGATGGTTTATAATTATACATATATAGTCGGCGGCGACTGACCGCCGAAAATTCACACCCGGAGGATATTATGGAACTTGGAGTAATGACCAACGCCTACCGTTCTGACCGCGGCGGCAAGACCTGCAACAGCTACATATACCAGCTGAATTCGCTCGCCGAGGCGGGCTTCCGCGTAGCCGACATAAACACCTGCGCGTCCGTCCGCAACTGGGGCGACGAGCTGGCGAACGACAACTGGGAGGCCGTTATCGAGGCGCTCGGCAACCGTGCGGCCGAGCTTGGCGTCCGCTTCTCGCAGGCGCACGCGCCCTTCAGCGGAAACATATTCATTCGCGGCAAGCGCCCCGATGAGCAGTATATGCAGCTCTACCGCGAAATGACACGGCGCGCCATCACGGCGGCGTCGCGGCTCGGCGCGCGCTGGGTAGTCGTCCACCCGCTGACCGACACGGTGAACACCGAGTTTGACAACGAAATTCAGTGCCGCACAAACCACGATTTTTACGCCGAATATGTCGAGCTTGCCTCGCGTCTCGGGGTTGGCATTGCGTTTGAGAACATGTCCGAGCCGGCAGACAAGCCGGAGCTGCGCCGTCGTTACGGAGCGGACGTTGACGATCTTTTTGCGATTCTCGCGAGCTTCGGCGACGCGCCGGTGGGCATTTGCTGGGACTTCGGTCACGGCCGCATATCCTACACCGACCAGCCGCGTCAGCTGCGCCGCATAGGCTCGCGACTCAAGGCGACGCACGTGCACGACAACCGCGGCGAGCGCGACTCGCACCTCATACCGTTTGTCGGCGGCAACATAAAGTGGGAGCAGATCATGCCTGTTCTGCGCGAAATCGGCTACGAGGGTGATTTTATTCTCGAGACGCACTCATTCATGGCGGGCATTCCCGACGCGCTGCGTCCCTCCGCCGGGCGGCTGATGAGAGAGTTTGGGGAGTATTGTCTCTCGCTCTAAGGCGGGGTGGGGCGTATTGGCATATGCCTATGCGCTTTTAGAAAAGTTCTTTGGCCACGGGGGCGCACGCCATAACGTCCCGCGGACATTATGGCGTGCGCCTGCCAAGGCCAAAGAACTCCTTCAGCATACATGCATATGCAATAGCACATAAGAAAGGATTCCACATGGATAAACGCAAGGCAAATCTAAGGTTGACCGTTCTGGCGGGGCTTTTTTGTCTTGCCTGTTTTATTTTCGCGGTGCGCCTCATCGATCTGCAAATATTCCGCCGCGCGACGTATCGACCCGCGACGGCCTCCGCGGCGCTGACGCGCGAGAGCACTATCGTCGCACAGCGCGGCGACATCTGCGACCGTAACGGTAACGTCCTCGTCACAAATGAGTATAGCTACGACGTCGTTATCGACTATTTCTCGCTCCCCGCGACAGTCAAGGAGGAAAACGCCGCCTTCATCGGGCTCTACCGCACCTGCATCGCGGGCGGCGCCGAGCCCATCCTCTGCGAAAATTACCCGCTTTCCGGCACCTACCCCGATATGCAGCTCGTGCCCGGCAGCGAGAAGGTGCTCGAGGCCATAATCGACCACTATAACCTCAAAAAAGGCTCGACCGCCAAGGGCATCGCCAAGTACCTCGCCAACCGCTACGACCTGCTCGACAACGACGGCGGGCTCATCTACTCGCCCGAGGAGACGCTCGTCATCATGCACCTGCGCTGGAGCATGCTCGCCGACGGCTTCTACGACAGCGGCGAGTACACGCTGGCGCACAGCGTGCCGCGCGAGACGGTCGTCTCGATAAGCGAGAGCGGGACGGAGGGCGGCGTCATCCGCACCGTCGCCACGCGCAGTTATAAGTACCCCGGCTACGCCTCGCACATTCTGGGTCAGGTCGGCCCCATCTACGCCGAGGACTGGGAGGCGTACAAGGCGCAGGGCTACCCGATGGACGCTATCGTCGGCATTTCGGGCTGCGAGAAGGTGTTCGAGGACTACCTGCGCGGCCGCGACGGCGTGCTGGTCACGGTCTACGACAAGCAGGGCGGCGTGGTCGAGAGCTACGTCAAGGAGCAGCCGGTCGCGGGCTCGGACGTCTGGCTGACGCTGGACATCGAGCTGCAAAAGGCCGCCGAGGACAGCCTGCCCGAGAACATCGCCTACGCCGTCAGCCACGCGACGGGCGAGCACACCGGCGAGGACGCCTCAGCGGCGGCGTTCGTCATGGTGGAGGTCGACACGGGGCAGGTGCTCGCCATCGCCTCCTACCCCACCTACGACCTCGCCACCTACAACGAGGACTACGATAAGCTGAGCGCCGCCGAGGTCAGTCCGCTGCTCAACCGCGCCATCAACGGCCTCTACGCGCCGGGCTCGACCTTCAAGCCGGGCGTTGCCGTCGCGGCGCTCGACGCGGGCGTGATTACGACGTCCACTATAATAAACACTACCGGAAGATACACATATTTCAAGGACTACCAGCCGCGCTGCTGGTATTATATCAGCACGGGGCGCAGTCACGGCCCGATAAACGTCCACGAGGCGCTGCGCGTATCCTGCAACTGCTTTTTCTACGAGGTCGGACGGCTGCTCGGCATCGAGCGCATGAATGATTACTGTCGCCGTTTCGGTCTCGGCGAGCCGACGGGCTTCGAGCTTGGCGGCGAGACGGGCATTTTAGCGGGACCCGAATACCGCGCGTCGAACAACCTCGAGGCGTGGAAGGAGACGGACACCATCGTGGCGGCCATCGGGCAGTCGGAGAATCTGTTCTCGCCGCTTCAGCTCGCGATGTACTTTTCGGCGCTGGGCAACGGCGGCACGCGCTACGCGGCGACGATACTGTACGGCGTCAAGCAGTTCTATACGGACGAGGACGTCGTGACGCCGTCGGCGCCGCAGGTGCTGAGCACGTTTCCCATCACGGCGGCCGATCACGCGGTGATTCTCGACTCGATGCGCGCGGTCGTGTCGACGTCGGTGTCACTGACGAGCTTCTGCCGCGGCGTGAACGCCAAGGTCGGCGGCAAGACCGGCACGGCGCAGGTCGGCCCGACCAAGAGCGAGAACGGACTTTTCGCGGCGCTCGCGCCCATCGACGACCCGCGCGTAGCGGCCGTCTGCGTCGTCGAGCAGGGTCACGCGGGGACGTACTCCGGCTACACCGTGGGGAAGGTTTTTGCTAAGTATTTTGCGGATAAATGATTTTTGCGGCTCCCGCAGGCTTCCCTGCGAGAACCGCAAAAAACATTTTAGGCTTCACCGCGTAATTCCGATGGTGCAATTGCGCAGTCAGATTTTTCGTCAGATGAAACAAAAGTTCGCAGGCTGTAGCAGCGCTACAGGCAAGAATTTTTGTGAAATATGACGGAAAAGATGCAAGGGAGTGTGTCGCTCGGACATTGCGCGGTGATGCCTTTAGTTAATCAGCATATCTGCATATGCAATAGCCCTCAGTGCTTCCCCTTGTAGGCACTCAGCGCCTTGATGAGCTCGGCGAACGGCGCGCGGGTGTCGAGCAGACGGTAGAACTCCGAAATCATCTCGACGTCCTCGGGCGCGGTGATGGAGCAGTACTTCTCAAGCGCCGCCGCGACACCGTGCTCGCGCGTGAAGCCCGAAACCTCCAGCGCTATCGGGTCGTCCGGATGGTCGAACAGCAGACCGGCCGCAATTCCTACGCCGATGTGAGCCGGTATTCCGCCCATCTCACGCACCAGCTTGAACGCGCCGCCCAGTCTGTCGCCGGCCGCCAGCTTGCGCTTGGGATCCTTGCCCACGCGCAGGACGTCGTCAATCAGCAGCGGGTTCTCGAAGCGGATCATCAGCTCCTCGCCGAACTGAAGCAGGTCGTCAGTCTTGACGTTGTGGCGCTTGGCCAGCGCGCGGATGGACTCCAGCAGCGCACGCGTCAGTATGTACTTGACCTCGCCGTCGCAGGCGATGTCGTATATCATGTTGTAACCCTTGAGGCGGCCGTAGTACGCCATGAGCGCGTGACCCATGTTGTGCACCAGCAGCTTACGCTCGATGAAAAATCTGAAAGGCGAGAAGGCGACCATGCTGTCAATCTTGGGCAGCGGCGCGCCCGCCGGACGGAAGCCCGCCAGGTCAACAGGCAGCTCGCTGTGGTTGTCGGTGCAGACGGCGAGCGGGTTCTCCTCGAGGAACTGCCGGGGCGTCGGCGGCACCGTGATGCAGACGGACACGCAGACAAAGCCTATGTTCTTGTCAAAATAGTCGTGCGTCTCGGCGGGGATGAAGGGCTCGACCAGCCCGCGCAGATAGGAATCCGAACCGATAAGGTTCTCGCAGATGAGAATGTTGAGCGGTCTCGCGCCTCTCTTCTGCCGCTCGACGATGGCGCGCGCGATAAGCTCGGCCACGCGGGGGAGAATGTTGACGCCCAGCGCCGTGGCCATGATGTCGGTATCGGCGATGGTATTTATAACCGCCTCGGCGTCGCGGCCGTTGACGGCATTCACGCGCTCGACCCACTCGGGCACGTATTTCTCGCCGCGCGTGACGTATACAGGATAGCGGCCTGCGGCGTTAATCATGTCAACAAGCTCGGTGTTGACGTCGATGAACGTGGTGTCTGCGCCGGAGAGATAAAATCTCTTGGCGATGAATCCGCGACCGATGTTTCCGGCTCCGTACATTACTGCTTTCATGTTGTTAAACCTGCTTTCTTTGGTATTTTATATTTTTGCTTTTTATTTTTGATTGTGCCTTACACGCGGCCTGCTGCGTACTTTGTGAGCAGTCCGAGCTGTCCCTCGAGCAGCACTCCGTTGCGCGAGGGCTCGGGCGACGCCTGCGACGCCTCGATGACGCGGAAGGTGAAGTCCTCGGCCGCGCGGACGGCGGTGTAGAGCGGCGCGCCGTGCGTCAGCATACCGGCAAGCACCGAGGCAAACACCTCGCCGGTGCCGGGGAAGCTGCGCTCGAGTCGCCGTGCGCTGACGAAATCCAGCCTTCTGTCCTCGAAGCAGGCGTTTGTGACGGTCGTCCCGGTGCAGATGCCGGTGATGACGATGCGCCGCGTGCCGTAGAGCCGGAAAAGCTCGCGGCACAGCTCGCCCGCGACGGTGCAGACGGCCTCCTCGTCGGCAAGCTCCGCTGGGTGGGGGCGGCCGGTAAGGAAGCAGGCCTCGGTGAGGTTAGGGGTAATGACGCAGGCGGACGTGCCGCCCGCGTGCGCGCACAGCCGTCCAACCCCGGCGACGAGCTCGTCGGTGTAGGTGGAATAGAGGCTGCCGTCGTCGCCCATGACGGGGTCGACTATAACGGGGACGCGCTCGGAGTAGCCGCCCGAACGGCTCGGGTGCTGTCCGAAGCGGCTGATTATGTCGCTGACGATGTCGATCTGCCGCGCCGAGCCTAAGAAGCCGCTGTAAATGGCGTCGAAGGTGAGGCCGAGCCGCTCAAAGTGGCGGACGGTGGCCTCCATATCGTCGGTGAGGTCGCGGAAGTGGAGGTCATCGAAGCCGCCGGTATGCGTTGAAAGCAGCGCGGTGGGCAGCGGGACGACCTGGTGTCCCATCGAGCTGATGATAGGCATGACGACGGTCAGCGCGCACCTGCCGAAGCAGGAGAGGTCGTGTATTGCAAGAATTTTTTTCATTTATAACCTCATCGGTCAGGGCAGCTCGCAGCCGCTCCCGACCTCGACGGGCTTGCCGTCGAGATAGACGCGGCAGGGCTCGCCGATGATGTACTTTTTGGTTTCCGTTATGACAATCGCGGACTCCTCGGAGAGCGCGACGAGGCGGTCATACTCTCCCGCAAGCTGCCCGACGGCGGCCGCCCACTCGTTATTTTTGAACTCGGAGGCCGAGTCGCCGTAGTGGGCGACGGTGGAGTAGCCGTCCATCATATCCATGCCGCGGGTGTCGCGCAGGACGACGGCGTTGGCGTCCATATAGATGATGGGCATAATATCCGCGCCGCCGATGATAGCTCCGGCGCTGCTGCCGATATACACTCCGCCCTCATGCAGATATTTTTTTATCCACTCGACACCGCCCGACTCGCGCAGCACCTTAAGCAGGCGGAAGGTATTGCCGCCGGCGCAATAGATGCCGCCGATCTCGTCGGTGGTGAAGGTGCGGAAGAAGTCGGTATTCTCACAGAGCATGGTAGAACAGACGCCCTGATTTGCCATAGAGAGTGCGAACTTGGCGTAGTTATCGTTGAAGCTCTCGGGGGCGGAGGCGAAGGGGATATACAGGACGGGGCGATGTTTATTGACATTCGAGCAGAACAGCTCATACGCGGCGGGATTTTTGGCGGCTCCGCCGCCACCGCTGAGGATCATTAACATAGTTTTTCCTTTCGGGGGATGTACTATTGCATATGCATGTATGCTTTTTCAGATAAGTTCTGAACCTTTGGCAAGGCTCGCCGGATTATTCTCCGACGGTGGAGAAGTGTACTCGCCGAACGTCGGCGGGACGTTAAGAACTGTACACTTCGAACACGTCGGAATTCGCCACGGCGTGCGCCCACCAAAGTCCAAGAACTTATTCCCAAAAACTTATTTAACTAAATGCCTTTTAATCTTCCTCGAAGTAGTTTTCTCAAACTCACTTCTCCTGATCTCAACAGCCCGTATCTGCTTGTACCCCACAAGCGTCTTGTTCAGCTTGTTGACCTCCTCGCGGATGACCGCCGCCGCGGCTTCCATGTCGCTGCCTGCGGGGAACATCGACGGGTTCGGGTAGATGACCGCCGTCAGCGTGACGGTGTCGCTGCCCTCCTTTTTGCGTCCGACGACTACGCTCTCGCCTACGCATTCCAGCCGCGAGAGGTATTCTTCAATCTCCTCGGGGAAGACGTTTTTGCCGTTCTCAAGCACGATGACGCTCTTCTTGCGCCCCGTGATGAAAATGTAACCGTCCTCGTCCATGTAGCCCTCGTCGCCGGTGCGGAAATATCCGTCCTCGGTGAACACCTCGGCCGTCGCCTCGGGCTGCTTGTAGTAGCCTATCATGACGTTGTCGCCGCGCACAAGTATCTCGCCCTCGTCGTAGCCACGGTCGTTGACCCTCTCGACGTCGATTCTGACCGTGCAGGAGGGCACCGTCGGGCCGACAGAGCCGACCTTGGGCGCGTAGTAGGGGTTGACGGCGATGAGGGGCGAGCACTCGGTGATGCCGTAGCCCTCGGTAATTCTTATGCCGAACTGCTCCATCTGAACCGCAATTTCGGGGTTGAGCGGCGCGCCGCCGCAGACTATCTTGCGCAGTCTGCCGCCGAATGCGCCGTTTATGTCGGAAAACAGCAGGCCGCGCAAGTCGATTCCGACGTGCCGCAGCTTGCCAGACGCGCCCAGCGCCGCGCGCAGCAGCTTGTCTTTCTTCTTTTTGCGCGCCTCGTCCCATATCTTTTTGTACATGGTGTTGACGAACAGCGGCACAAGTATCAGTCCCGTCGGGCGGAAGAAGGCAAAGTTGCGCATGACGCGCTTGAGCGAGTCGTTTATGGCTATGCGCATGCCGTAATTCATGGCGGCGAGCATGCAGCACAGCTCGTAGGTGTGGTGTATGGGCAGCGTCGAGACTATGGTGTCCTCGGGGAAGAATTCGACCGTCTCGCAGGCGGAGTTCAGCGCGCTGACGACGTTCTTCTCGGACAGCATGACGCACTTGCTCGTCCCCGTCGTGCCCGAGGTGAACAGCATGACGGACATGCGCTCCATGTCGGCGGGCTCGGGGAGTATGTCGCCCGCGCCGTCCGGCAGGGGCAGGACGCCCTCGTTGCCGATTATGGCGTCGCCCAACGTGAGCAGCGTGGCGTAGGGGACGACGCTGCGCTCGTTGTCGGCGTCGGGGTTGAGGTCAGCGCCCTCCTCGGGTGCGATTGGCACGAACAGCGAGACGGTCGGGTGCGTCTCGATGGCGTGGCGGAATTTTTCGTTGAAGGAGGCGGAATAGACGACGGCGTCGACCTCGGCGAAGGTAAGAAAGCCCTCAAGCTGTTCGATGTCGAGCTCGCGGTCAATCGGCACGGCGACGTTTCCCGACGCGATGGCGGCGACGTAGGTCGCGACCCACTCGGGCGAGGTCTCGCCGACGACGGCGATGTGCCGTCCGGTCCAGCCGAGCGACATGAAAGCCGCCGCCTGGCGTATTATTATATCCGACATTTCATGGTAAGTCATTTCGTGCAGCACGTGAGCGGAGTCGTGCCACATGTAGAGTATATTATCGCCTCTCTCGCGCAGCTTGACGGCGAAGTGCTTCATCGACATCACCGGCGTGTAGCGGCGTTGGCTCTTTTTATCCTTAGGCATGCTTTATTCCTCTCGGCGAAATAGTTCGACCCACCATATTATACAACATTTTTTCCCCGATTGCAATAGGCTGCGCAGGCAGAATGGTCAATTTGCATTGACATTTTGTGCGGGATGCTATATAATGTAGTCGTACAAATTTTTTTACTCAATACGGAGGAATACAAAATGTCTGAATCCTGGCTCGGACTTGAAGGCAAGTCCATCATCGTCACCGGCGGCGCGTCCGGTATCGGCTATGCAACCGTCGAGGAGCTGCTGCACGACGGCGCTTACGTCACCGTCTGCGACATCAACCCGACCGCCCCCGAGTTTGATCTCGGGAGTGGCAAGCTGCTCTACGTCCAGACCGACGTCACGAGCAAGGCGAGCATCGACGCCATGATTGCCAAGGTCATCGAGACCTTCGGCAAGATTGACGTTCTGGTCAACAATGCGGGCATCAACATGCCGCGTCTGCTTGTAGACGAGGCGGGCAAATACGAGCTCGACGAGGCTGTCTGGGACAAGGTTATGAACGTCAACGTCAAGGGTCTGTTCCTCATCAGCCAGGCGGCGGCGAGATATATGGTAAAACAGGGCAGCGGAGTCATCATCAACATGTCCTCCGAGAGCGGACTTGAGGGCTCGGAGGGACAGAGCGTCTACTCGGCGTCCAAGGGTGCAGTCAACTCGCTGACGCGCTCCTGGGCAAAGGAGCTGGGACGGCACGGCGTACGTGTTGTCGGTCTTGCTCCCGGCATAATGGAGGCGACGGGTCTGCGCACCATCGGCTACGAGACGGCGCTCGCCTACACGCGCGGCATCACTGTTGAGCAGCTGCGCGCGGGCTACGCCAAGACCTCGACCATCCCGCTCGGTCGCGCGGGCAAGCTGTCCGAGGTTGCGAACGCGGTGGCGTTTCTCGCTTCCGAGCGCTCCGGGTACATACACGGGGTGACGTTTAACGTTGCCGGAGGCAAGACGAGGGGTTAAGGCGTATTGGCATATGCCTGTATGCTTAAGGAGTGCCTTTAAGCCCGGTGGCGCGCCGGGACGTTCGGCGAAAAACGTTTTTTAAAAAGAGTTCTGAGCCCCGAGGGCGCTCGCCGTGACGAATTCCGACGTGTTCGAAGAGGGCTCGCCGAACGTCGGCGGGACGTTAAGAACTGTACTTTTCTGCCGCGAGCAGAGAAAGAACAATTTGATTATGCCGAAGGCA
>CAVIBA010000012.1:0-23559 GCA_963640785.1 Bulleidia sp. | reverse complement strand
CCCTTTGGGGCGACTCTTTTGGTACTTTTCTGCTCGCGGCAGAAAAGTACACTTCGAACACGTCGGAATTCGTCACGGCGGCAGCCTGTCAAAACCAAAGAACTTATTCACAAAAAAATATTCATAAATAAAACTCAAAGAAACGAGGCAATAATTCATGAAGAAAACTCTGATTAGAATCGCCGCCGGGGGCCTGCTCTGCCTTCAGCTGGCCTTGCTCGCGTCCTGTGGCGGCGGCAAAAGCCCCGGTGGCGACACCACCCCCGACGGCTCCTCCGCCCCCTCCGGCGAGACGACGGCCGCCGCGAAGGGACTGAGCCTTGTCGAGAACGGCAAGTCCGTTTACAAGGTCATCCGCTCCGAAAAGGCGTCCAAGACCGTCATCTCGGCCGCGAGCAAGCTGCGCTCCGCGCTGTCGGACGCCGCCGGAGTCAACGTCGGAATCGCCGAGGACTGGGTCAGGTCCGTTGACGAGCTCGACCCCAACGCCTTCGAAATCCTCGTCGGCCCGACAAACCGCGAGGCCGGCAGCGTCACCGATACGCTCAACCCCAACGACTACGTCATCTGCCTCAAAAATAACTCCGTCGTCATCACCGGCGGCTCGGACAAAGCCATCGTCGAGGCCGTCAACATCTTTATCGCGCAGTGCATCGGCGACAAGCAGATACTGCTCGGCGAGACCATCTCGCACACCGAGGCGCTCGCCTGCCCCGACTTCAAGGTCGGCGGAACGGCGATAGTAGACTTCGTCCCCGTCTATTCCGCGTCGGCTGAGGACGAGGAGGGCAAGACCATCGCATCCTCGCTCGGAGACGTGCTGTTCAACATGTCCGGCGTTACGCTCAAGGCGGTCGCCGACTCCGCGAAGTCCGACTCCGCGCACAAAATTTTCATCGGCCCGACAAACGACGCCTATTCGACCTCGCTCTACTCGTCCGGTTTTGACACGTTCGACTACCGCCTCGAGGTCAAGGACGGCAACCTCTACCTCGCGGGCGGCTCCTGCTTCGCGCTTCAGTACTGCGTCAATCTGCTTCGCGACGAGTACCTTGCGAACGGTCTCTCGCTCGACGCCGGCCTCACTCTGACGGGCTCCGCCTACGGCAAGCGCCTCTACGACCTTGAGGAGAGCGCCGACGTGCGCATTATGAGCAACAACGTCTGGCAGTGCGACGACAACCAGGCGGCCTGGAAGGCCATCGGCGAGGACTGCTCCGCCGAGGTTCGCTCCAAAGGTCTGGCCGCCGTCTACATGGCCTACAACCCCGACATCATCTGCTTCCAGGAGATGAGCGTCAAGATGATAAGACTCATACGCAACGAGCTGACCAAGTGCGGCTTCAACTACAAGCTGCTGTCCTACACCTCGGGCGGCGACGCCGACTACACCTGCATTCTCTACCGCGAGGACACTGTCGAGGTGGTCGAGCGCGGCTATCACGAGTTCACCTACGGCTGCAACGGCGGCACCAAATCCTACACATGGGGCTATTTCAAGCACAAGACGACCGGCAAGACCTTCGTCGCGCTCTCGACGCACCTGTGGTGGAAATCCGACACGGCACAGGCAGGCAGCGAGCAGATGCGCGAGCGTCAGGCAGCCGAGATTGTGGCGGCTATGGATAAGCTCATCGAGAAGTACAACGTGCCCGTCTACGTCATGGGCGACTTCAACGCCCGCACCACCGCCTCCTCCTACAAGGTCTTCACTGACGGCGGCTTCAAGGACACCTTCGATCTTGCCACGATTTACGCACACGACCACAAGGGTCGTCACTCCTGCAACGCCGAGGGCTTCTCGCGCGAGGAGTCGGGCGAGACCTACAAGGCGCAAGCCATCGACCACATCATGCTCAAGAACGGCGGCGACACCAACATTCTGACCTTTAACCACGCGCGCCCCTATTTCTACATAAAGCTGTCAGACCACTATCCTGTATTCGTGGATACTGTTCTCGGCTAAAAACACGAAAGGCGAACACTTGAATAACGTTCTGGATTATCTGAACTGGCGCGGGGACGTCCCCATGACCGCCTCCCCCTTCAATGAAATCGACAACATCATCCTCGCCATGAGCACCTTTGTTGATTTTTCCGGCATAGTGCCCGCCGACCCAGCGGGCGAACCGGTCGGCTTCCCGGAGGCGATGAAGCAGTTCAACCGCGCCACCGAGGGCAAAAAGGACTACATCGGTGCGATTATTCCGACATCCATGCTCGACGTCGCCCGGCGCGCGGCCGAGTGCCCGCGTTTTGCGGACATGCAGGTAGTCGGCTTTGTCAACGAGGTCGACGAGAGCGCGCAGATGCAGTTCTCCGCGCTGACATACCTTCTCTCCGACGGCTCGGCCTACATTGCCTTCCGCGGCACCGACGACACCATTGTCGGCTGGAAGGAGGACGTAATGTTAGGCTTCAAGACTCCCATCCCGGCGCACAACCGCGCGGTGGAGTACATGGAGCGCATAGCGTCGGCGTGGGGCGGCGGGCTGCAGCTCGGCGGTCACTCCAAGGGCGGAAACGTCGCCATGTGGGCGGCGGCCTTCTCGCCCGCGCGGGTACGCGATCGCGTCATTCGCGTCTACAACAACGACGGCCCCGGCTTTCTGCCCGCCGTTATCGAGTCGGACGAGTACCGCGACGTAGCCGACCGCATTATCACGTTCATACCGCAGTCGTCGGTAGTTGGCATGATGCTCGAACAGAGCCCGCACTACCAGATCATCAAAAGCACGCAGACGGGCATAATGCAGCACGACCCGATGTCGTGGGAGGTGATGGGCTCGCAGTTTGTCTATCTTGACAAGCGCTCGCGCTTCGGTCAGCAGTCGGACGAGAACCTCAAGAAGCTGGTTTATTCGATGTCTGACGAGGAGCGCGCCAAGTTTGCCGACACGATATTCGGCATTATCGACTCGACCGGCGCGCACACGCTCACCGACCTCAATCAGGCCAAGCTCAAGAACTTCAACGTCATAATGAAATCCCTGCGCGAGCTGGACAAGCCGTCCCGCGACACCATGTTCCGCGCCCTCGTCACCCTTCTCGGCGGCCGCCCCCCCGTCCAGCTGCCGAAGGGGGAGGACAAGCAGTGATCATTCTGGGGCTCTGCCCCGAACCCCGCCAAGGGAGCTTTTTGAAAAAAGCCCCCTTGGAACCCGCAAAAACTTTCAAAAAAGGGGCAGGAGCCTAAACAAAGCAAGCGCAAACCGCTCGCTCTCGGGGCTCTGCCCCGAACCCCGCTCGGGCGGCTTTTGAAAAAGCCCCCGAGACCCAGCAAAACTTTCAAAAAAGGACGAGTCAGACTCGGTGAGACGCCGAGACGGACGGTTTTAGACGTTTAAGTGCATGCGTTGCGACATCACACGATAGACCAGCACCGCCCTGCTTCGCGTCCGGTGCGCTGTCGCAGAAAAGATACCCCGCCTACGGCGTCCAGTGTACAATGGGGCACGCCTTCCGCTGTAGAGGTGACCACCGGTCGCTCGCCGACTTTGGTGCAAAATCACCTCACTTGTGTAAGCCGAGCGTCGGTTAAAACCTTGCCTCCCTCCGAGAGGGAGGTGGCACGCGAAGCGTGACGGAAGGAGAATGCGGGACGTTGGTTGTGTGCTAACCGCATCTCCGCAAGTTCTCCCGCCACTCCCTTCCGCGCTCTCCCTCAGTCACGGCAAAGCCGTGACTGCTCCCTCCCAGAGGGAGCCTTTTATGTAACCGACGGTCGCCCCTACGACGGACATCCGGCTGTCTGGCGGCGTCTCGCGCCAAAATCCCCCTTCCGCAAATTTTTTTAAATTTTTTCGAAAAAACTATTGCATTTTAGAAAAAGCTATGATATAATAACGAAGCCGTCAAAAAACGGCCCCTTGGTCAAGCGGCTAAGACGACGCCCTCTCACGGCGTAAACGTGGGTTCGATTCCCGCAGGGGTCACCAAAACAAAACACCAGCTGAATCGCACCCCGCAGAATGCGCCCCGCGTATTCTGTTGGATTACTGACAAAGGGATCAGAACTCTCGTCCTGATCCCTTTGTCAGTAATCTGTCCCCCGGCTTGCGCCGGGGGACTTTTATTTTTGCCGCCGTACGGATTTTCAGAACCCGTAGATGTCCGTTATCGCCCGGCCGGCGCCCGGAATGGCGGTGCACAGCGACGCCATCATGTCGCAGTAGCGACCGTACAACTTGTCAGACAGCTCCTCGTTCTCGTCGAGCACCAGCATTGCCGCGAGGTAGGTCGCGGCGGCCGGAACGAAGCGCTCCGAGAGCGGGAACGGCTCGTCAAGTCCGATGGCGACGTTGTCAAACCCGCCCGCCTCGGGCAGGCCGCGATGCTCGCGGTACAGCCGGTCGAGCGCCGCGTTCTCGGTGCAGAACGCAGCTAAGTGGTAGGTCGCGTGCTCACCGAGGTCGTCGGGACAGCTCCCGTCCGGCTCGCCGAGCAGCGCGAGCGCCGCGAGAAAAATCTTTTTACAGGTAACATTGCCTGCGGTGGTCGTGTTCGCCATCAGCGCTCACCTCTTAAGCGATGCCGAGGTTGAGCAGCACCATCTCCTTCGGGTAGACGACCTTCGCGCCGTACAGGTGCAGACCCTTGACGGCGTCGGCGAAGCGCTTCTCGGGGCGGTAGGCATTGATCTCGGACAGCTGCTCGGCAAACGCAATCGCGCGCTTGGTGCGTGCGATGCACTTGTGGTAGGTTACGGCGGAGGGCGTGGTGACGGACTCGGTCGCGATGTTGTTGGAGACGTAGATGCGGCAGCCGCCGACACTGCCGATGCAGCCGCAGTCCAGCGTCTCGGAGTTGTCGGTGGAGAGGTTCATCTTGGCCTTGAGGATGAGCGCCGCGATGGCGGGCGACACCTCGATGACTATGTCATTGGCGTCGGCGACGTTGTTCTTGAACAGCTCGGTGCGGGCGTCGATGATCTGATCGATGATGTTGGTAGCAGTGGTGGCGGCCTGGGTTATGGTCTTGCCGGCCTTCTCGTAGAGCGAGTAGATGTAGGTGTCGGCGGTCTTGGCGAGGGCGCTGGCTGCTACCTTCATGGCCTGGTTCATGAGCTTGGGGGTGCACTGCGCGCGGTCGATGTCGTCGATCTGGAAGTTGAAGGCCTTGGCCTGGTTGATGACGAGGCTGGTCGCGCTGTCGGACAGCGTCTGGGGGGAGGACATGTCGGTGTCCTTGCTGTAATCAAAGACGTTGACCGCACCGACGCCGACGATGGACACGACCGAGCCCTTCTGCTTGATCTCGCCTTCGAACTCGCGGTTGCAGTGCTTGACGCCTATGTACTGTGCGTCGAGCTGGGAATAAAGATTTTCGCTCCAGAGGGTGGGGATGAAATTAGAAATAGCCATTTTATTGTTTTCCTTTCATATTATATGTTGCATTGCGGCGCGGATTCAGCTCCACAGCCGCATAGAATCCATGATTTTCGAATAATTTGCCCTGACCTCGGCGGGCGTCATGCCGCGAACCTCGGCGGGCGAGAAGTAGTCGGCGGTGCGCCCCGAGACGTCGCCTGACGACGCGCCGTCGTTGCGGTCGTTGACCTTGCGGGCGAGGCGCTCGGCGTGCTCGCGGCGGGCCTCGGCGTAGGCGTAGGCGGCGGCGAGCGGAATGCCGGCGCGGACGTTGTCCCAGACCTCGCGCGGCAGTGAGGAGAGCGGCCGGTCGGGGTAGAGCTCGGCAAACTCGTCGCACTCGCGTGACATGCGCTCCATCGTCTGGCGCTGCTGCTCGAACCTCGAGCGCAGCTCGTCCAGCTCGCGCCGCAGTTCGGACACCTCGTCCGGAGCGGCGGCAAATTCGTCTGGAAGCGCAGCTGGCTCGTCCGGAGTGGCGGCAGGCTCGTCCGAAAGTGCGGCAGGCTCGTCCGGAACGTCAGAAATGACGGGCTCGGGCGGCTCTGGGGCGATTTCGGCCACCTCGGCGGCATTTTGCGCCACTATGGCGGAGTTTTGCGCCACCTTTGCAGTCTCCTCCGCCTCGACGGCGTTTTCCGGCTCGGTGTTCTCCGCCACAGTGGTTTCGGCCACAGCGGCTTCACCCCCGGAGGCTTCAGTCACAACATTCTCCGCGTCAGTTGTTCTCTGCTCTTCCATCGCTCTGCTCCTTTCCGGGCGTCACGTCGCCCTCAAGCTGGCTCAACAGCTCGCGCCGGTCGGTTATGAGCCCGGCGGGCAGGCGCTCTATGTACTGCGCCGGTGTGATGCAGCCCGAGTCGAGCAGTCTGTTGAGCATACTCAGCGTGCCGGACGAGCTGTACCGCCCTGCCTCGCCGACCTCGACGCGCGCCCGCAGCAGCGCATGGCGCAAAAGCTCAAAATCGACCTTGTCCGAGCTGTCGCCCGACAGCGGAACCAGCCGCCCGTCGGTGTAATAGGCGCACATCATGTCCGCCCAGATGTTGGCGAGATCCTCGAGGCACTGGAAGTAGCTGCGCCGCACCTGCTCGAGCGGTATGCGGGCGGCCTCCTGAAGTGCGAGAATTGCGCTTGTGTTGGTGGCGTTGCCGTCGCCGACCGCCGTCTCGGTGACGCCGCTCAGCTCGCGCGTCATCTCGGCGGCGAGCTCGATGAGCTGCGTGTAGCCGTTCTCCAGCTGACCGACGCCCATCACCTGCACGGCGTCGGACACGTTAGTCCCGCCGTTGACGGCGATGGCCTCGCCCACCTCGTTCGACCACTCGGGAATGCGGCTTTTGTCGTACAGCACCTTGGAAAACGCCGTGTCGGTCATATGCTTCATGACCATGGCGAAGGCTCGGTTGATGAACTTCTGATTGGGGATGAGCGACGTCACCGGCGAGGTGCCGTGGCAGCTGTTCTTGGTGGGGTACCAGTTGAAGGCGGCCACGGGGTAGAGCGTCTGTGCGGTCACGGCACGGCGCACGACGGCGTCCCGCGTCGACTTTTCAAAGACGACGTGCCCGTCCTCGCGCCAGAATTTGATGATGAAGGTGGCCTTTTCGCAGTCGGGGGCGTCGAGCTCGTAGCGCGAGAGCTCGCCAGCGCCGCCCGACGTGTCGTCGTCCGCGACTATGCGGGCTATGACGTCCTCTCCCTGCCCTGCGCGCCGCGCCTCGGCGCGCAGGCGCAGCACGCTGTCGCGCCCCGAGAGAATGATGTAGTCCTGCGACTGAATGTCGGCGCGGTTGACGTCGGCGACGAACAGATTGACGTTGTCGACCGTCCGCGTGGCGATGTCGCCTGTGTACGGCTGCCCCGTGCCGAGCGAGGAGTCCCACCAGCAGTAGAACACGCCGTCACCGGTCAGCGCCGCGTCGGAGAGCAGCCGGTAGACGAGGCTGTCCATGCGCGAGCGCTCCCAACGGTAGGCCGCGTTCGAGGACAGCATACCGATAGCGCGCCTGAGCGCGGCGGCGGTGTCGGGGTCGGCGAGCGCGGGCAGGTTGTCGTCGCTGAAGCAGATGGATACGTCTCCCGACGCCACGGTGCACACCATATAATCCACAATGCGTCGGATGATGTTGAACACCGGACGGGGCAGTCCCTGCCCCTCGCTCTCCCACTGTTCGCCGCGGTAGTAGCGCTCGTTGCGGCGGACGGTGTCGTAAAGCCCTATGCGGCGCTTGTATTCAAGCCCGGCCTCGTACTGCCGCCACGCCTTGGAAATACTTTTGTTCATGATTTTCTTCCTTTCGTTTATTTGATGGCGTAGACCGCCACGCCGAATATGCGCATGCGCCCCGTTCCCCGGCTCGAGATGCCGAGCCGAACATGACCGAAGCGCCCGGTGCGCAGTCCGCGGCGGTGGAGGTCGAGCGAGCGTCCGTCGCCCGCGGGAATTGACACCTTGGCCAGCACCCCGGCGGGGTCGGACAGCAGCAGCGACAGCTCCTCGTCGCCCTGACTGCAAAGCCGCAGCGCGCGCAGGCGCTTGACGCGGTCGTCCGCGCCCATGCCACTCCAGCGGCTGGTAAACGTAGCGCCGATTTCAAGCTCGGCCCCGCCGAGCACCCTGTCGCGCCCGCGTCCGGGGACGAAGACGAACACGCCGCTCTCGGCGAAGAAGCCGGGCGCGCAGCACACCCCGCAGGACGGGCTCACCCCGTCAGACGAGCCCTCAGTGTACGCCGTGAACCACCCCTGCGCACCGACGCTCGAGAAGCGGTACCAGCACTCCCGCGACAGCGACCAGACCCACACCCGCCCCTCGGTGTCGTCGGCGGACGAGACCAGCAGCTCGCTGTACCTCGGGTCATAGCCCATGACGGGCGACCTGCCGGGGAAATCGGAGTCGTCGAGCTGGAGCGAGAGGCATTTGAAGCCCCCATCCCGGAGGCTGACGCGAAACAGCCCGCGCCGCGAGACGATGTAGACGTCGTTGCCGACGCAGATGCCGGGGCAGTCCGCGCCGGGCGCGCCGGGAAGCGCGGTCAGCTCGCCGTCGCGCCCGAGCAGACACGACCGCGCCCCGTCCGACACAAGCAGCGTGTCCTCGTTCCCGGCGACGTAAAGCGGGCGGGCGTTATCCGCATATGCCGCAGAGTCCGCAGGCTCCGCGTCACCCACCCCGAGGTCGGGACGGACGCACCTGCCCTCGGGGAAGTAAATTCCCATGCTTCCGGGGCGGATGGCTGTCGACTCGGCCAGCCCGTCCGCGTCGACGTGCGTCGAGAAGAACAGCGTGTCGCGCCCGCACAGCACCGCCGTCTCGCGCTCGCCCTGCCCCGTCGTCAGCGCGCCGCGACAGGCGAGCAGCGCCTCGGTCTCCTCGCAGTCGGCGTCGAAGACGATGACAGTCTCGATTCGTGTGTCCTCGGGGAACGAGCCGGGCAGGCAGATGAACTGCCCACGGGCATACGCCGTCGTGAGCGGCAACCCGTCGACGCTCAGGCTCTCAACCGAGAAGCCCGAGAACCCGGTTTTGAGCACGACGGAGGGCTCGCGCAGCCGGTAGCTCAGCCGCACGCGCCGCGAGAGCAGGTTGCGCGGCTCAGCCACCTCGCCGCCCTCCTCGCTCCAGTCGCGCCCGTAGAGCGGGACGTAGCCCTCGACGGGCAAGAGTCCGGCCGTCGTGACGGCGCTGAGGTTTCCGCCCGCGAGCAGATACAGCGCGCCGCCCTGCATGAAGAAGCAGCCGCCGGACGTGTCGGACGCGCGCCCGAGCAGGCGCGCCGCGCCGTCGTCGAGCGCCATGAGATAGACGCACCCGCCCGTCAGCACGTAGACGCTGCCCTCCTCCCCCGGCACCGGGTAAACGGCGTCGACGGGCGAGGAGAAGGTGTGACGCAGCTCGTAGCCCTCGCGCTTGTCGAGCGAGCCGTCGGCGAGTATGCGGAAGTTGTCGATGTCCCACGCCTCGGAGAGGCGGCCGATGAGCCCCGAGCGGTCGATGCCGCCGAAGGCGTCAACTGCTTCCGAGGCACAGGCATTTTCTTTTTTGAACGTTGCCATTGTTTTACCTTTCCTGTTGCCGCCATCAGCGGCGGGTTCCGCGGCGGGATTTACGCCGAAGCGTACCGCGAAGCCTGTATCGTTGGCACAGAGAAGAATTTGTATCGTGGCCGCGCGCTCAGAAATCGTATATCTCCTCGCGGCGGCGTCGGAAAATGAAACCGTCGTCCCGCCTCTCGTCCGGCGGTGCGGCGCGGCTCATGACGGCGTACCGCAGCGCCTCGGGCGCGTGGGTGAGGACATGCGGCTCGTCGGCGGCGTCCTCGGGACGGCGCGGATCGCACAGAAGCCCCGACATGGAGCTTATCAGCGTCGCGCAGCCGGCGTGGATGTGCAGTCTGCCCGCGAGCAGTTCGCGGACGGCGCGCCAGCCCGGCACGCGGCGGTTGTCGGCCGGACGCATGGGCGGCAGCGCCGCCGAGCCCGTCATAATCTCGCAGCCCGAGAGACCGCTGTCCTGACGTCGGTTCCAGAGGTCGGGCGAGGCGACAAGGTACTCGCAGCCCGCCGTCAGCGGTGCGACGGCGGCCGCCGCCTGCCCGAGCGTCAGGTCAGGTCGGCACAGCTCGCGCTCGACCCACAGCCCGCCCTCGCTGTCGACGCCGCAGACAAGCAGCGCCAGCATGTCGAAGCCGTAGTCCATGGCGGCAAAGCGCCTTAAGTTATTTGGGATAACCGCCCCGTCGCCGGGGGTGCCGAACACATGGAGCCGCGGATCAAATTCGCTGAAGAACTGCCCCTCGAAGACGTCCCAGCGGCCGTCGAGCCAGGCGTCGCGCAGTCGCGGCGGCAGGCTCTCAAGCGTGCTGACGTAGTCGGGGTCGGCGGCAAGCAGGACGGGGTTGTCGTAGACCCGCGCGGGGACGAAGCCGTAGTCCTCCGGCCGCTCGCCCGCCCTGAAATCGCGGTCGACGAACAGCCGCTTAACCCAGGCGTGCCCCTGACCGCCGGGGTTACAGGTCAGGTACATACGACGCGGACAGTCGTCCGTGCCACGCAGACAGGCCTTGAATATGGAAAACTGATATTCACTCAGCTGTGTTGCCTCGTCTATGGCGATGACGTCGTATTCCTGCCCCTGATAGCGCAGCGCGTCGCGGTCGGCGGCGCAGTAGCCGAGCTGTATCGACCCGCCGCCGCGGACATTCAAGCGTTTTGCGCCCGCGTCGTAGCTGACGAGCCCGGCGTACTCGCGCAGCATGGGCTGCACGTGGTTGCCGACAAGCTCGGGGTAGCTGCGCCGGACAAGCAGCGCGCGCAGTCGCGGGTAGCGCAGGCACATAGCGACCAGCTTGCGCCGCAGCGCCCACGACTTACCGCCTCCGCGAGCGCCGCCGTAGGCAGTGTAGCGCGTGCGGGCGTCGAAGAACTGCTGCTGACGCGGTGTCGGACGGCCGGGGATGACGATGCGGGGCATTCACCCGCCGTCCTTCATGATGTCGTGCTCAAACGTAACGTTCAGCGCGCCGTCGGATTTTTCCTCACCGTAGCCGAGCCGCGTCTTGAGGTAGCTCGTGAGCAGCGAGGGGGACATGTCCGAATTGAGGGCTTCGTCCTCGAAGACGTCGAGCAGCTGCCCGGCCACCTCGGGAAAGCGCCCGGCGAGCTCCCGGAAATGCGCGGTAGTGATGCCGACATAGCGGCAGAACCCGGCGACGTTGGCAACGCGCTCCAACCGGGCGCACTCGTCGATATACGCCTCGGCCAGCGTCAGCAGTTGGCCGGGCGCAGTTACATCAGGCATACATAGAATCAACTCCTTTCCTCTGTGCCGGGGTAATTTTACCTCCTCCGAAAGTGCCAAAGGGTGACAGGGAGTGACACTCAGTGCCAGAAAATAAAAAAAAGACGGGCGTATTGCATATGCCCGTGCGCTGGATTAATTAAATTGATTTTGCGGTGCTCGCAGGCTTCCCCTGCGAGCACCGCAAAAAACATTTTAATCAGCATAAGGGCATATGCAATACGCCCAAAGTTTCCCGTGAAACAATCGCCACAACCCCGTGACGTCAGTCACATCTCTCAATCGCCTCGATGACTACCGCCTCGCGCGGGACGTCCTGCACGTAGTAGTTCAGCGCGCCTGTCTTGACGGACGCTATCTTGTCGATCACGTCCAGCCCGTCGGTCACAAGGCCGAACGCCGCGTACTGACCGTCAAGGTGCGGACTGTCCGCGTGCATGATGAAAAACTGCGACGATGCCGAGTTCGGGTCGCTCGTGCGCGCCATGGAAAGCACCCCGCGCGTGTGACGCAGATCGTTTGTCACGCAGCCGTTGGCCGCGAACTCGCCGCGGATGGCGGGCGCGTCCTTGGGGGTGAAGCTCTCGTCGTAGCCGCCGCCCTGGATCATAAAGCCCTTGATTACGCGGTGAAATATCAGCCCCGCGAAAAAGTCCTCGTCAACAAGACGGAGAAAATTCGCCACCGTCCCGGGCGCTTTGTCGGGGTACAGCTCGGCGGTCATGGTGCCGTAGCCCTTGACCTTGATTTTTATTTTCGGATTGCTCATTTTTTATTCTTCCTTTCCGTTTTTTGCGTAGGCCGCGGACAGCAGCGCGTCGATGCGCTCCTCGCGGCCGGACAGATGCAGATAGCCCATCAGCGCCTCAAAGCCCGTCGCCGAACGGTATTCGGCGGCCGTGGCGCGGCGCGGCAGACTTGTGTGCCCGAGGTTGCGTCCGCGGCGAAAGACCGCGGCCTCCTCCTCGTCGAGCAGCGGCAGTATGACCTTCATCGCCGCCGCCTGCCGCGGCGCGGTGACGTAATCAAGCGCGGCAGCGTTGAGCTCGCGCGTCCCGGACAGCCCCGAGCGCACCAGCATCCCGCGCACCCACACCTCGATGACGGCGTCGCCGAGGTAGGCCAGCGCCGCGGGGGAGATGGGAGACCGGTCTCCCGGCAGTCGGTCACTCGACGGTCGGTCGCCCGTCTGAACGGCGGGAGCGCCGGGGTCGCCGGACGGACTCACGCCCTTCCCTGCTCTATCCTCCGCACTCACAGCAGACCGCCCTCCGCCAGCGCGCGGCGGATTTCGCTCTCGATGCCGTCGGCCATGAGCGTAAAGCCGAGATCGTTGGGGTGGACGGCGTCCATGGTGCACTCGTTTTCGTACTTGCCGCAGAAAAACGTCTCACCGTCGATGTAGTAGACGTTGCGGTCGCCCGCCTCACGCGCGCGTCGGTAGGTGTCGATGACGACATCGCGGCGCTCGGCGAACTCGCCGGGATTTGTGGCGATGTTGGGGCGCGAAATCATGATATAAGGCGTGTCCGGCTTCTTGGCGCGGAAAATGTCATAGACGCGCTGATGCGTCTCGCGCAGAAACGCCGCGGTCGGCGCGTTGTGGTCGTAATCGCAGACGAACAGGCACATGTCAAGCCCCGCGATGTAGTCGATGAGCACCGGCTCGCCCTTTGCCTGACCCGAAAAGCCGAGGTTGACGACGTCCATGTCGAGCCGGCGGGTAAGAATGCTCTCGTAGGTCAGTCCGGGACGCGACGCGGCCGTGCCGTGCACGATGGAGCTTCCGTATATCACAATGGGCAGGCGGTTGCGGTATTTTTTGCCCGGCTCAAGTATAGCGTCCTGCTGAAGGCCGATATACAGGTTCTTGACGACGCAGTGGATGGGGAAATTGATAGTAAAGCTGCGCGGGCGGCGCGCGCCGCCGACCTTTATTATCTGCTCGTAGCTGCCTTCAAAGCCGTAGGGCGGCAGATAGGCCTTGATGAAACGGTGATCCGAGTCGGTGTCCTCGTAGAGATCAAAACCGGCAGAGTTGCACAGCGTGGTGTGCGGGTGGTGCGCGACGGATCCCACCTCGACCTTTATCGCCACATATGACGAATCGGTCGTAAAGCGGACGCGGCCGCCCGCGCTCTCGCGCGCGAGTCTCGCGACGCCGGGGCTGGTCGCGTTGCCGATTTCCTCGGGCAGACGGCGGAAAACGGGCTGTCCGAGCGGGTCGTAGAAGCCGTACAGCTCAAAGGGCGGTCGGCGGACGTCGTAAAACTTTATATCGGGTTCGGCGATGGAGGTCTCGACGACCATGTTTTTGTCGACCTCGACATACGCTTCTTTTTTGATTTCTTCCATGTCTGCTCCTTTCAGTCGCCGAGGTAGCCGTGACGCAGCGAGCGGCGCAGGACGCGCTCTATGGTCTCAGCCATCTTCATAAAACCCACATCGGTGGGGTGCGTGCCCTCGACGGTGCACAGCTCCTCGTCAGGACCGCGGAAAATGCCCTGCCCGTCGATGTAATAGACGTGCCGGTCTCCGGCCTCGCGGGCGTAGCGGTAGGTGTCGATAACAATGTCGCGGCGCGCGACGGACTCGTTGTACTGCTTGTCGAAATCGGGGCGCGAGATAATGATATAGGGAATTTTCGGCTGCTTTTCGCGTATAGCTTTGTACATGCGCAGATGGGTGTTGCCCAGATACTCGGCGTTCGGTGCATTGTGGTCGTAGTCCGAGACAAAGGCGAGCATGGGCAGGTTCGACATATACTCAACAATGGAATCCTCTGCCTTGCCGTTGCCCGAGAAGCCGAGATTTATGTAATCCCAGTCGGTGTGGCGGGCGATGATGGCCTCGTAGCTGTTGCCCGCGTGGGAGCAGCACCCGCCCTGCGTTATCGAGCTGCCGTAATAGACGACGGGCAACTCTGCGGCATAGCGGCGGCCGCTCTCAAGTCTCGCGCTGTCGCGCAGGCCGATGTAGAGGGCGGTGACGGGGTTATAGAGGGGGAAATTGATGGTGTAGTAGCGCAGTCTCGGGGCTCCGTCGGCGTTGGCGGCGCGCAGGCCGTCCCAGCTGCCGAGCCAGAGCACCGACTCGTAGCCGTCCTTCGAGTCGATGTGCGGGATGAAGCAGCCGCGGTAACGGCTGCCGCCCTCGGTGTCCTCGTAAATGTCGAAGGCCGAGGTGCCGGTCAGCGGGAAATGCGAGTAGCGCGTCACATAGGGCATGGTACACTTGACGGCGATGTAGGGCGAGTCGGTCGCGAAGCGGACGCGCCCGCCCGCCGTGTGGCGGTTGAGCTTTTTGACGCCCGCGCTGGTCGCCTCGGCGACCTCGTCAGGCATGCGCTTGAACTCGGGCTCGCTCTGCGGGTGATACAGCCCGTATATTTCGAACGGCTCACGCCGGACGTTGTAAAAACGTATATCCGGCTCTTTGATCGAGGTCTCGACCACCATGTTGCGGTCGACCTCTATGAATCTGGTGTCTGCCATAGCTTCTCCTTACTAAAAATAGGAGGGTCCGGACGGTCTCCCGTCACAGCCCCTCCGTAATGTCAGAGTGTGTCGTCCCCGACCGCGGTGCTGCGGCGGCCCTTCTTGCCTGCGGCAACGCCCTTGTCGTCAAGGTACATGACCACCTTGCGGTTGTTCTCGGAACCGATGGAGTTTGTCGAAACGCCGTCGATTTTCTGAACCTCAGAGTGGATTATGCGGCGCTCGTATGGGTTCATGGGCTCGAGCATGACGCTCTTTTTGTACTTGAGCACCTTGTCCGCCATGCGGCGGGCGAGCGCGCGGAGTGCCTCCTCGCGCTTTGCGCGGTAGCCCTCGGCGTCGAGGGTTATGCGGACGTACTCGCGCTTCTGACCCGCGACCTTTTTGTTGGCCGCGAGGTTTGCGAGGTACTGGAGCGAGTCCAGCGTCTCGCCGTGGTGGCCGATGAGGATGCCGGAGCCGTCGCCGTCGATGCTGATGAGCTTGTCATCGTTCTCGCCGTCGCACATGACCGCCTCGGCCTCGATGCCCATATCGGCGATAACGTTCTTTACGAACTCAAGCGCGATGTCCGCGCCCTTCATGGTGTAGCTTACTTCGAGCCTGGCCGGTGCGGCGCCGATACCGAAGATTCCCTTCTTCGGCTCCTCCAGCACAGTATATTCAAGGCTCTCGACGTCGGGAGCGCCCAGCTCGGCCACGGCTGTGGCCAGCGCCTCCTCGACTGTCTTGCCCGTTGCGATAATTTCCTTTTTCAAAAGAAACCTCCATGCCGCGTCTGCGGCTTAAATATGTCGTTTTTGATTATTTGGTCTCGCCGTCGTCGGCGGGCTTGTCGTCGGACTTAGCGTCGGACTTGGTCTCGGCCTTGTCTTCAGACTTTTCTTCAGTCTTTGCGGTCTCGGCGGCGGCTGCTTCGGCGGCGGCTGCTTCAGCAGCTCTTTTCTCTGCCGTCTTTTGCTGACGGGCCTCCTTGGCCTTCTGTCTGAGCTCCTTGAAGGACAGCTGCGGGCGATCGTCCTCACTCTTTATGCTGCTGTTCTCAATGCGCTGCTGCTTTTCCTCGGCTTCGCGGCGCTCCTCGGCCTCGATGCGCTCGCGGCGTGCGATAGCGGCGTCGCGCGTGTCCTCAAAATCCTCGTCGTCGATGTGGTGCAGCGAGCGAACCACCTTGCCGGACGAGCTTACGCGCGGCCCTGCGACCGGCTTGCCCTTGAGAATTTCCTTCTCGGCGGCCTTGTAGTCCTCCTCGGTGAACGTAGGCAGCGGCATGACCTTGCTGAGCACAAAGCGCACGCCGGTACTGAAAATGCTCTTGACCATCCAGTAGATAGCCAGCGCGCCGGGCACCATGAAGCAGATGACGGTACTCATCGCCGGCATGGAGATGTCCATAACGGTGTTGGAGCAGCCGGTCGCCGGGTCGACGGTGGCGGGCTGATAGCTGAGCTTGCGGGTGAGCTTCATGGAAGCGAAATAAACCGCGAAGGTCAGCACGGGGATAATCAGCAGCCAGCTCGGGTCGGTGATAGAGGGCACAAGTCCCGTGTTGAGGCCAAACAGACTGAAGTTCGGCCAGGTTGCCTTCTCAAGCGCACCGGCCATTTCGGCTCCGTTGGAGTAGTAGACGAAATTCGACAGCTTGTCGAAGAACGACTGACCGTACTCGCGTATAAGCGACGCGATCTCGATGGTGCCGCGGCTGGAGCTGACGGTAAGCCCGAGGCCGCCTGCGGCCTCAGAGGTGTTGACGAAGGTATAGAGCGCGGTCGAGAGTCCGGAGGACAGCTTCATCATATAGACGATGGGATCGATGACCACGCGGTACAGTATGATAATGATAGGAAACTGTATGAGCATCGGCAGACATCCCGACGCAGGGCTGAAGCCCTCCTTCTGGTACATTTCCTGAATCTCCATTGTGACCTTCTGCTGTGTGGCCTTGTCGTCGCGCCCGGCGTACTTTTTACGTATGGCGCGCTCCTTGGGCTGAAGCGAGGCCTGCTTGATGGAGTTTTTCTGCTGTTTGATGGCGAGCGGGAGCATGACAAGCTCGATAAGCAGCGCGAAAACGCACATGCCGAGCACATAGTTGCCGCCGACTATCATGGTCAGCCAGTTAAGAATGCTACCTGCGGCCTGCTTTACCGACTCGAGAAGTCCCGACGCCGGCTCAAGATCGACCTCGGTGCGCATCTTCTCGACGAGCGCCTTGACGTCGGCCGGGTTCAGATTGTCGTAGTCGAGCTCGACCTTGTTTTTCTTGGCCGCCTCGTTGGCACTCTTCAGCGCCTCGACGGCGTCCGTGAGGTTGCCTGCGAGGTAGGCTGCGGTGAATCTGTCGCGGGGCGTTCTATTGTCCTCGGCCTTGGAGTCTCCGGCCGCGGACGCGAGTATGGACGCGAGCGAGTTCAGCTGGTCGCTCGTGAGCGTAGCCGCCGCGACGGACTCCACATCCGGCTCGTTTACGGCCGTGTCCGTCGAGGTTTCCGCGGATGTATCCGCGGATGTGTCAGCCGACGCATCTGCGGGCGCATCGGCCGCGAAAGCGGGCACGCACAGCATACCGGCAAGCACAAGGCAGACCAGCACGCCGCAGAGCAGTCGCCGCAGCGCGGACCTTCCCGCAGCTCCGTGTTTGGTTTGTGACATTTCAGTTTTCCTCCCCGGTATCACTTCCGTCACGCCGGGGATCCTCTCCTGTGAAATTTGCGTCATTGGCGGTATCGTCACCCTCATTTTTTCTTTTCCTGCGTGGGCGCCGCTCGGGAACGGGGTCATAGCCGCCGGCGCAAAAGGGATTGCACCGCAATATCCGCCAGACCGTGAGTCCGAGCCCCACAAAAAAGCCACGTTTAGTAAACGCCTCGATGGCGTAGGCAGAACACGTCGGGGTAAACCGGCATGTCGGATTCCGTTTGAGGGGTGAGATGAATTTCTGATAAAGACGTATTAAAAAGATGCAGACATACTTCATTTTTGTGTCGTGGTGGTAAGCAGACCGAGCTTGGTGAAGGCGCGTCTCAGCTCGCGGCAGACATCCTGACTTTTGCAGTCGCCGATGCCCTCGCGTGCGCTGACAACGATAATAAACCCCGCCCGTAGCCCCTCGCGCTCGAGCGTGTCGTAGGCGGCGCGCATAACTCTGCGCGCGCGGCTGCGCACGACGGCCCCGCCCACCTTTTTCGAGGCGGAGAAGCCGACGCGGTTGAGGTATTTTTTCTCGGGGTTAGCCTTCATGAGTCTGAACGCGCTTTTGTCCTTAAGCACAAAAACGCAGACATAGCGGCCAAGAAACCGGCCGCCGCCCGAATATGCTTTTGAAAACAGATGATTTTCGGTAAGAGACAGATGTTTCATTTAGTGTGTCTCCTTATCTCGCCGCGTGATCCCGCACGCCTCGCGACCTGCGGGCAGCGTGCCGATGCTATAAAAAACCCCGACGCTCCAAGAAACACTGCTGCGTTTGTCGGCGGTCGGTGGTTTTGTCTCGATATTGACTATCGCGGCGCGGGGCAGCTCGGCTTAGTAAGAAAGTCTGACTCTGCCTTTTGCACGTCTTCTCTTGAGGACTTTTCTGCCGTCCGCGGTTCTCATTCTCTTTCTGAAGCCGTGTTCCTTTTGTCTCTGGCGCTTTTTGGGCTGGTAAGTTCTGAGCATTAAGATGCACCTCCTTATAAAATGGTTATGGAAGCGTATAATCTGCCGATGTACACGTCTTGACACAATGACAGAGTATATTATACACGCATTTATATCTGTTTGTCAATAGTTTTTTGAAAATTTCCCCTTTTGAAAGGGTTGTTTGCCCTTGTCAGAGGCGCGCCGGACGGGCGGGAGAGTCGTATTTCATATGCCTCTCCCCCACAAAAAAGCGCCCCCCTCGGGCATCCTCTGCGGATGCCGCAAAAAAATCACTCCAACCGCACCATAAACGCACAGTCAATCCCCGTCCCGGCTCTCGACTATGTACACCGCGCCGCGGCGGACGGAGACGAGCGCGCAGTTCTCGACGATTTCGTTTGAGACCGCGTACTGAAGCCGCGAGCGCAGCGTCGCGTTCTTCAGGAGGTACTTGCAGCCCTCGATAGATACGCCGCGTACCTTGTCCCCGGCGGCGAGCAAAGACAGATATTTGTACCCGCTGCGCGGCAGCAGCGTGCTCGTCGACACAAGATAGCGCACGCGGTTGTAGCCCGAGACCGCAAGCGCGCGCAGACCGCGCAGGTGCGCGTCCTCGAGTATGCCGAGAACGGACAGCGTGTGGTCAAGCCGCCCGTCGAGGCCGCCGACGAATATCACCTCGTCCGCCCCGCGCACGACGGCCGCCTCGAGCGCCAGTTGCGCGTCGGTCAGGTCTTTCTCGGGCGGGAAGGTCAGCCGCTCGGCTCCCTCCGGCAGTCTGACGTCGCCGAGCGAGTCGAAATCTCCCAGCACGACGTCAACGCGCTCGCCGAGCTTCAGCGCGTTGCGCAGTCCCGAGTCCGCCGCGACGGACAGATCATCCGAGCGCGGGTGCTCGGTTATGTTCTCCGGCAGAATGCTGCCGCCAAGATATATAAACGCTCTCATGCCTCCGAGCCCTCCTTCGGTTCGTCTGCTTTGCCCGTACCGTTTGCAGCCGGGGTGTCGGTCTCCTCGTCCTCTGCGGCGTCGCTTATTTCGATGCGCAGCAGCGTGCGCGCGTGAGAGGTGCGGCCGAGCTCGGTCGTGTAGTCGACCTCGAGCCAGCCCTCGTCAAGCAGACGGTTGTCGAGCGAGTGCGTCGTCAGCATAAGCTCGAACGGCATCACCGGCGTGCGGTATTTGCAGACGTGCCGCATGCCCGGAACAAACACCATGGTCGCCGTCGCCAGACCCGAGCGCTGCATGGTGAACACGTCCGGCTCGGCGGGGCTGAAGATGAGGTGCGTGCGGCTGCCCTCAAGCCCCGTCAGTTCGCCCTCGTTGTAGATTATTTCAACTTTCTCCTTTGTCGTCTTCATGACGGCGCTGGTGTATATCTTCAGCTCCTGCGGCTCGGTGTCGGACATGGGGGCGCTGTTCATTGCCGCGGTGTCCGCCTCGTAGCGGCGGGAAACAATCTTAAGGTCTATATTTTTCTTCACTTTGGTTTGTACCCTCTGAATAAAAATTTCTCACCAATATTATATAACTTGATTACAGCACTGTCAAGCCTTGACTTGACAAGACGGCGCGAAAATAGTATAATTACACTGATTAAATTTTTTCAGGAGAGGTTAAACAAATGGATCTTCAGAAAATGCTTCATGACCTTGAAAACTGCCCCTGCGGCAAGAAACATACGCTCGTCACCCGCGTGGTCGAGATTTCGAGCGGCGCTACGGCGCGCGTCGGTCAGATACTGACCGATGCAGTCTTCCCGAAAAAGCTGCTGCTCGTCGCCGACGAGAACACCATCCGCGTCTCGGCCGGTCTGCTTGAGTCGCTCAACGACGCCGGCTTTGAGACAAAGAAAATCATCTACAAGAACATGATGTATGCCAAGGTCGAGCAGGTCAACGAGCTCAAGGCCCTCTGCTCCGACATCGACGGCATTATCTCGGTCGGTACCGGCTCGCTCAACGACATCTGCCGCGTCACCGCGCACGATATGGGCAAGCGCTTCTGCATCTTCGCCACCGCCCCCTCGATGGACGGCTTCGCCTCCGACACCGCGCCCATCATCACCAACAACTTCAAGAACTCGTGGAAGGCTGAGCAGCCCGAGGTCATCATCGCCGACACCAAGATTCTCGCCAAGGCTCCCGTCGAGCTCAAGGCCGCCGGCTTTGGTGACATGGTCGCAAAGTACATAGGCATCGTCGACTGGCGCATCTCCAACCTGCTGACCGACGAGTATTACTGCCCCGCCGTCGCAAACATCACCATGGAGGGCGTCAACAAGATCGTCTCGCTCGCCGACAAGGTGACGCTTGAGGACGAGGACGCCGCAGGCAGCATTATGGAGGGGCTTGTCCTCTCAGGCTTCGGCATGAAACTGGCTATGTCCTCGCGTCCTGCGTCGGGCGCCGAGCACGTCGTCTCGCACTTCTGGGAGTGCTACAAGCTGGCGCGCGGCATCTGGCCCGAGTTCCACGGCAAGAAGGTCGGCGTCGCGACGGTGCTCATCAACCGTATCTACCGCAACATCGCCGAGCGCGTGACCGAGGTCAACCCCGTCCCGGATCACCCGGATTGGGACAAGATCAAGGCGCAGTTCTCGCCCGAACAGATTCCCGAGCTCATGAAGCTCAACAATCCCTCCATCACCGAGGGTCTCGACCTCGAGCGCATGCGCCGCTGCTGGCCTGAGATACGCAAGATTATCCTCGAGGTTCTGCCGACCGACGAGGAGCTGCTGCGTATGATGAAGGCTGCGGGCGCCGTCACCGAGCCTGCGGACGTTCACGTCTCGCCCGAGCTCATGGAGGCCGGTCTGCGCTACCACTGCTACATGCGCCACAGAATTATTCTCACCCGCCTTATGCCGATGCTCGGTATCGACATAATGGACTACCTCAACTGAGTCCGTGGGCAACAAGCGTAAAAAGAACGGGCGGCCGGAGAACCGATCGCCCGTCGCGGACGAGCCCGGCGCACGCAAGCCCTTCAACTGGCGGCTGCTGCTCATTCTTTTGGGCAACACGGCGGTGATTTTCGCCGTCTACCGCGTTTCGATGAGCTTTAAGTGGTTCCCGTGGGTGCTCGGTATCTACCTCGCCGCCACGGCGGGGCTGGCCATTGCCTTCACCGTCTACAACCGCGGCTTTTCGCGTCGCGGCATTACGGCCGACATGCTGCCCGACACCATGAGCGCCGAGGAGAAGTGCGAGTTTATAGCCGACGGCGAGCGCCGCATGAAAAAGTCCAAGTGGATGCTGACGCTGCTCTTTCCTTTTCTCGTCACCTTCACCTATGATCTGCTCGAGCTTTTTGTGTTCGGCTATTTCACGGCGCTGTTCGGGTGAGCCGCGGCATTACTTTTGAACGGAGAAACACATGTCATATCATATCTGCTCGCTGTATTCGGGGTCGGGCGGCAACTCGACGCTGATACAGGCGGGCGGCGCGACGGTGCTCGTCGACGCCGGCAAAAGCGCGCGCACGCTGTGCTCGACGCTGACCTCGCTCGGCCTCGATATAAGCGGCGTCGACGCGATATTCATCACGCACGAGCACACGGATCACGTCGGCGCGCTCGAGCAAATATCAAAAAAGTACGGTATTCCCGTGCACATAGCGGAACGCTCGCTCGCGGGTATGCCCGCGGGCGAATTTCTGCTCGGCGCGGCAGTTCCGCACCCGCCGGAGTTCAGCGTCGAGGTCGCGGGGCTTACGGTGACGTCGTTTCAGACGTCGCACGACAGCGCATGCAGCGTAGGCTACCGCTTCGAATTTGAGGACGAGGAGGGGGCGCACCGTCTCGGCTTTGCGACCGACACGGGCGTTGTGACCGAGGGTATGGCGCGCGGGCTCTGCGGCTGTGAGTCAGTGGTGCTCGAGTGCAACCACGACCCGACCATGCTCATGTTCGGGCGCTATCCCTACCAGCTCAAGCGCCGCATCAGCTCGCGGGAGGGGCACCTTTCGAACGAGGACTGCGCCGCATTTGCCGCGACGCTGGCTGAGTCGGGGACGCGGCATATACTTCTCGCGCATCTGAGCAAGGAGAACAATCACCCGACGCTGGCGCTCGCGGCGGTTCGCGGCACGGTCCCGTCGCCCGAGGTCGACATACGCGTCGCCGAGCCCTCTGCACCGGTCGTGCTTGTGTGAGGGGGGTATGCTGAACGTAAAATTCGTGGTTGTCGGCAGCCTCAAGGAGTCCTATCTGCGCGAGGCGGTCGCGGAGTACATGAAGCGCCTGACGGCGTTCTGCGCGCCGGAGATAGTCGAGCTGAAGGAGGCGCGGCTGCCCGACTCGCCGTCGCCGTCCGAGATAAGCGCGGCGCTTTCCGACGAGGGGCGGCGCATACTCGCGGCGTGCCCTGCGCGGTCGGTGAAGGTGGCGCTGTGCGTCGAGGGGAGGCAGATGTCCTCTCCCGCGCTTGCGGAGTACATCGACTCCGCGGCGGCGCGGTCGGGCTGTCTCTGCTTTATCATCGGCGGCTCCTACGGCCTTTCCGACGACGTCAAGCGCGCCTCCGACACGCGCCTGTCCTTCTCGGAGCTGACCTTCCCGCACCAACTGATGCGGGTGATACTGCTCGAGGCGGTGTACCGGGGGTTCAATATTTTGAGGGGGACGAAGTACCACAAATGATGGGGCGTATTGCAATCAATGAAGTGCGGCAGCACTTTATTGAGGTTGCCCGTGCGCGTTAATTGAATTTTAAGGTTGCGGTTCCCGCGGGGAAGGCTGCGGGGACTGCTTTTTTGTAAATAGTTCTTTGGACTGGGCGGGGGACTCGCCGGGATGTCCGGCGGAAAGCACTCCACGGCGCGCATCTGCCAATGGCGCAGAAACTCCCCCGCGTACAGGCATATGCAATGCGCCCCCAGCCCGGTACGTATTGCCAAGGCCAAAAAAACGCCTTTCAAACAAAAAGAATCCTCCGGAGGCCTTCAGGCCTCCGGAGGATTGGGATTCTGAACCACGTTTTGGCTCCCGGATGGTGAAACCGTTTGCTCAACTTAATTTCCGCCAAAACAACAGTTTTGCTGCGCAAAACTGCGGGGTTTGAAGCCTTGGAACTCGCACAAAAAAAGCAAGTGCCCGCCGTAAACGACGGGCTCTTGCTTTTTTGGGGTGAGATATGGGATTCGAACCCACGACCTTCAGGGCCACAACCTGACGCGCTAACCAACTGTGCTAATCCCACCAGATGGAAGATGGCGTGCCTTGGGGGATTCGAACCCTCGACCTACTGCTTAGAAGGCAGTTGCT
>CAVIBA010000011.1:21428-24473 GCA_963640785.1 Bulleidia sp. | reverse complement strand
CTGCACCTTGACAATGACAAAACGGGTAGGCTGTGTACTGCCGCCTTAACCGAATTACTGAAAAAGGACTATGAAATCGTTGATTCTCCGCCGCCTGTCGGCAAGGATGTCAACGATTTTTTAATGTCCTATCTGGGGCTTTCAAGGCAAAAGCCCGTCCGTGAAAGGAGTGATGTCCGTTGATTGTGTAACAGTTTTCTGAAAAAAGTGCAGCCAAACCAACCATAAATTTAAGAACGAAAGTGAGGAAATGACGATTGAAAAATTATGATGTAACCCTTACCGCCCACTACGAAAAGACCGTTTCCGTTTGCGCCGACAGCCCCGAACAGGCAGCGGAGAAAGTCAAAATCATTCTCTTTGATACCGACCTTATCGAGTTTTCCGATGAGGATTTTGTCTGCGGCAAAGCCGATATTACCGAGCATAGCGAGGACGGTCTTGACGATACCGATAAGGAAGAACTGTCCGAAGAAGATGATTGTTCGGACTGTCCGTACTTCTGCCCCGTGTGCGGAGAATGTCTGTATGAGGACGAGTGCGAAGAATGATATGTCTTACCAAGCACTGAATTTGGCTAACCAAATTCGCTTGTTAGGGGGCTGCCCCTAATACCCCGTGAAAACAGAAAGGAGTTTGAGAATGAGTGAGTTTATATTTTTCATCATCGGCATAATGCTTGGCGGGCTGACGGGCGTTGCGATTATGTGCTGCTTGCAGATAAACCGTCTGTCCGAGAGAGAGGAAGTGAAAAATGCGAAAACGAAATGTGCAGATACTTTTCCGTCTGACTGAGGAAGAAGCCGAGCAGCTTAACGAGCTTGTGCGAAAATCGGGTCGCTCAAAAGAAGCATTCCTCAGAGAAACGGTAAAGGGCTACCGCCTGTGCGAGAAGCCCGACCCAGAGTTCTATAAAATGATGCGAGAGCTGTCGGCTATCGGCAACCGTATCAATCAGCTTGCGGTCAAGGCAAACGCCCTCGGCTTTATCGACACGCCGATGCTCCGAGAGGAAGCGAGGAAATGGCACGAGTTTCAAATCGAAATCCGCAAAAGGTATCTGCTGCCCCGCAAGGTATCTTAATGGCGGTCTGCGAGATATGGGATGTGCGTGGCAGGCTCGACCACCCGATTGACTACGCAGAAAATCCCGAAAAGACCGCTAATCCAAAATACACCGAAGCCGACTTGCAGGCTATGGTCGATGTAATGGAGTACGCCACCAACAAGGATAAGACCGAACAGCGTTTCTTTGTCACGGGCGTAAACTGCGACCCGACTACCGCAAGAGATGAAATGATGATTTCCAAAGCCCAATGGAACGACAGGAGCGAGATTGTCTGTTATCACGGCTTTCAGAGCTTCAAGTCTGGCGAGGTCACGCCAGAGCAGGCGCACGAGGTCGGGGTCAGACTTGCCGAGAGAATGTGGGGCGACAGATTTCAAGTCATTGTTGCTACCCACCTCAACACCGAGTGTCTGCATAACCACTTTGTAGTAAACTCCGTTTCCTTTGCGGACGGCAAGCACTATCACGACAACAAAGCAAACTTGCGGCTGCTCCGTCAGCGCTCCGATGAGCTTTGCCGTGAGTATGCTCTGTCCGTTATTGAACACCCAAGCGGCAAGAAAAAGCCCTATGCTCTTTATCAAGCGGAAAAGCAAGGACGCCCCACAAGAGATAATGTTGCAAGGCAAGCAGTTGATGAAGCCATTGCAAAATCCTACACGCTGAAAGACTTTGACCGCATTATGGCGGAGATGGGCTACCGTGTGAGCTTTGACCCTAATCGCAAGTATTGGACGATTATCGGAAAGGGCTGGCAAAGACCAAAGCGGCTCTATAAACTCGGAGAGGATTATACCAACGACAGAATAACGGAGCGTATCAGCCAGAACTCCTACGCTGTAAGGTTTGACCGATTTAACGACCCGCCGAAGCAGGTCAAGGTCTATCGGGTCAAGGGGTCACTTTCGGATATTAAGAAAATCGGCGGCTTGCGTGGACTTTATCTCCATTACTGCTACAAGCTCGGTATATTGACAGCGGCGTAATACCGAAATTTGCAGGCTGCGCCAATGGGGTGCAATGGTTCAAAGACCGTGGGCAATGGCAGGACAACGGCTTTGAGCCGTCGGCAGGTCAAATCATCTTCTTTGATTGGGAGTGCGACGGCGAGGTTGACCACGTGGGCATTGTAGAGAAGTGCGAAAACGGCATTGTCTACACCGTTGAGGGTAACTCTGGCGATGCTTGCAGGCAAAAGCAATACGCTGTCGGCAGCAGCGTTATCTACGGATACGGTATCCCTGCCTATTAAAAAAGGGCAAAAGAAAAACAGAGGTTTTTCTTTCCTCTGTTTACTCTTTTGCCTTACATAAACCGTTGGCAGTTGCTTCTACAATGGACAGTTCTTTATCATCTAAATTGTCGAGCTGTGCGTCTAAGCGTCTGCGGGCGGAACTTTTATTGACTTCTTTGTTCGGGAATATGTACTCGTCAACCGAAATGTTGAACATCGTCATAAGCTGAATAAACAGCTCCAGACTCGGCTTTTGCCCCTCATTTTCAATCGCCTGTAAATGCCTTGGGTCGTAGTCAACGATACGGGCAAGCTGTTCTCTCGTCATACCCTGTGCTGTTCTGGCTTTCTTGATAGCCAGACCGATTGGCGTAAAATCGAAGTCAAAATCATTATTTCTTTCGTCCATAAGCTCACCACCTTGTGCCTGTAAAATCGTACTATATATATTTTACAGAAACGAGGCTTCTTATGAAACGGTCTGAAATCTCTTAAAGCAAGGCATATAATCTCTTATTCAGAGCTATATAGATTCCAACTCCTGCAAACAGAAGCAAGTTAGTATTCGCTATGCGTTATTAAGAGTAATAGAGTATGCGTATAGGGAAATAATATAGCAGTCGGGACAACACTCTACTGCCTTATTTGTATCTGTATTGCAAGTAATCTAAAAATCGTTTTACAGCCAAAGAAGCTGTTTTCTTATTTCGGAGAGCTAACCCGATATTACGATATGCAGGGA
>CAVIBA010000011.1:5015-21418 GCA_963640785.1 Bulleidia sp. | reverse complement strand
TTGTCATACTGTGTCAGGTTTTTGATGGTATCTTATTATCAAAGGAGAATTAGACAATGCAGGAAAGCAGGTTGTTTAAGATAGTATATCACTTACTTGATAAAGGTCGGGCTACTGCCTCAGAATTGGCGGAAAAGTTTGAAGTATCTGTAAGAACGATTTATAGAGATATTGATGCTTTAAGCGGCGCAGGTATTCCTATTTATGCGGAAGCAGGGCGAAATGGCGGCATTTACTTAATGAATGGCTTTGTCATGGATAAAGCTGTGCTTACCGAAGAAGAAAAGCGAGAAATTCTAACAGCTTTGCATAGCATCAATTCCACAAGCAATATTGACAACAGCCAAATACTGCAAAAGCTCTCTGTAATATTTAATGTCGGCTCAGAGAGCTGGCTTGAAGTGGATTTTTCCAGATGGGGCAATAACGGAACTGATAATACAAAATTTGAATTGCTGAAATCGGCAGTAATTCAACAAAGGTGCGTGAAAATAACCTACGCCAACTCCTACGGAACGATTAGCGAGAGAATTATCCAACCGTTAAAAGTGTTATATAAATCTATGTCATGGTATTTGAAAGCGTACTGTACGGAAAAAGAGGACTATCGCATTTTTAAGCTGACTCGCATTATAACAGCGGAAATGCTTTCAGACACTTTTGATAAAAAGTCTTTTCCAGAATTAGATGAGATGTCGGGGCAAGTTTATAGTACAATCGTACTGCGCTTTGCCAAAGAAATCTCGTATCGTGTTTATGATGAATTTGATAATACTCAAATAAGCACAGAAGAAAATGGGGATTTAATCGTTTCTGTTGAAATGCCAGAAGATGAATGGTTAATCGGGTATTTGTTATCATTCGGAACACAGGTGGATATTGTAGAGCCTGCGCATCTCAAGGACATCGTTGCAAAGCAGGCAAAAAGTATCTATGAAAAATATAAATCTTGACACAGGGTGTCAGTATAAGTGTGGTACAATCTTCTCGCAAATTAAATAGAGATTTATAAGGAGAACACTATGGCTTTTGATTTCAAGAAAGAATACAAAGAATTTTATATGCCGAAGAACAAACCAGAGATTGTTACTGTTCCGAAAGCTAACTACATTGCTGTACGAGGAAAAGGCAATCCTAACGAGATTGACGGCGCTTATCAGAAGGCAATCAGCATACTATACGCCGTTGCTTACACGCTGAAAATGAGCTATAAAACAGAGCATAAAATTGACGGTTTCTTTGAGTATGTTGTTCCTCCGTTGGAGGGGTTTTGGTGGCAGGATAATGTTGATGGTATAGACTACGCTGATAAAGCTGCATTTAACTGGATTTCTGTTATTCGCCTACCCGAATTTATTACTCAAAAGGATTTTGAATGGGCGGTAGAAACCGCATCCAAAAAGAAAAAGCTCGACTGCTCATCGGCAGAATTTCTGACCATTGATGAGGGCTTGTGTGTTCAAATAATGCACATAGGCGCATTTGATGATGAACCGCAAACAGTAGCGTTAATGGATGAATATATAGTGCAGAACGGTTATGAAAATGATATAACTGAAAGCCGATTACATCACGAAATTTACTTATCAGATGCACGGAAAGTAGCACCAGAAAAATGGAAAACCGTTATTCGCCATCCAATTAAAAGGTCAAGGCAACAATCATAAATTTGCTGAAAACGGATGAATATTTTACTCCACCCAAAGTAGAGTCCCGTTAAAGAGTGAATTTCGGACATATCAACCACTGGTTCCTGTTAAAAATCGTCATACAGCGATATAGTGGATGCAAGAAAGGAGGTGCTCCTCATGGAACAGGAGAAAATCGGAAAGTTCATAGCGTCCTGTCGGAAGGAGCAGGGTTTCACACAAGCCGTTCTTGCGGAGAAACTTGGCATCACAGACCGTGCCGTATCAAAATGGGAAACTGGACGGAGTCTGCCAGATGCAGCTATCATGCCAGAACTATGTGACCTGCTAAAAATAAATCTAAGCGAGCTTTTTAGTGGGGAGCGAATCGCAATGGAAAACTACAAGGAAACTTCGGATGCTTTGCTTTTGGAGATGAAGAAGCAGGAGGAATCGTCAAATAAACGGATTCTGCATCTGGAGAAGCTTCTTATCACAATGACCATTGTTGTATCTCTCACAATGATATTTATCGGATGCTATCTGATGAAAGCACATCTTGCCCTCGGAATCGCTTTATTGGCATTTGGAGCTGCGATAGTTTTCTTCACTTGCTTTGTAGGAGTAAAAATTGAGCACGATACGGGATACTACGAATGCCCTGTATGCAAAAAAAGATATGTACCGACAATGAAAGCTGTTGTTATGGCGCTGCATAGTGGCACATCGAGAAAGATGAAATGCCCATACTGCGGAAACAAATCATATCATAAAAAGGTTCTTACGAAGTGATGCAACGCTTATAGCTTGGAGTATAGAATTATCACTTGTTGGAGGGGACATATCTAATGCAAAAAGAAAAATTTATACTATGCCCCGTCTGCGGCAACAAAACAAGGGTGCAGATACGGGAGGATACAGAGCTAAAGAATTTTCCTCTGTTCTGTCCCAAGTGTCATAAGCAGACATTGATAAATGCAAAGCAACTGAATATCACAAAAGCAGAAGTGCCAGACGCTAAGACGCAGAGCCGATGAACTTGTGAGATACCTCACAGCTCGTCGGCTCTTTTGTTATCAATATATATTTGGCAGCACAGCCCACCAAATAAAAAAAACGGTGCTTTGGTGGGCTGCTCTGTCACGCCCAAACAAAAATAGTGCAGCCCTCCAAGCCCGTTTGAGGTTTGGAGGGATTTTTTATGTGTTGGTCTAATATGACCGCAACGCTGCTCATCAGAAGCAGCGGATACATATAGAGTGTCACGCAGGAACGAGGATAATCTGTTAAAAAAATCCTCGCCTGTTCGTGGCACTCTTATGGTTTTCAAATAGAGATTACATTTCTATGCTGTAGGTATAGTTATGCTTATTGCCGCAGAGGTCTTTGTACCTTTGCGGCTTTTTGTTTGTCGTGCATTTCTTTGATACAGGACAAGCCCGTATCTGGCGTTGGCTGCCGTAGTCCGCCTGCCAATCTGAGTTTTCAAAAAATTCAGATTGGAGGAAACAGTATGGCGTACAACAAAGCCAGAGAAGAAAAGAAATGGCGGCTCTGGAAAGAAGCCGAGGAAAAACAGTTGCGGAGTTTGGGTGTCAGCGAGAACGACATAGAAAAGCTCCGTATTCACGATTGGGCGATTTTCAATTCCGACAGGCGTTACTATCAGCGTATGCAGGAAACAGGTACATACCTTGAAGATGTCGCAGCGGATATGACACAGCCCGAAATAAAAACGGTCGAGGACTTTCTGGACAACATCGAAAATCAGCAGCTTTATCAAGTGTTGATTAAGGTGGATAGGCTTACCTTGCAGGCGATTTTATTGCAAATACAAGGTTATTCCATTGCCGAAATCGCTGCCATTCTCGGTATGAAAGAGGATACCGTCTATAAGCGGTTAGGCAGGCTAAAACAAAAAATCAAAAAACTTTTGGGATAGTGTCCAAAAAAGCACTTTCCCACGGGCTACAGGGTGAGAGGACAAAACCTCTCGCCCTGTTTTCCTTTGTGTGGCGAAAACGGGATTGCTCTTTGAAAACCGAATACCCATTCACCAAACACCTTCTCTTTGTGATTGTGATGAGCATAAGCGTGTCGAGAGGTACGCCATAACCTGCCGTAAGGCAGAGAGCGATAACTACCTACTCAAAATATCGGGCAGCTCCCGATTTCGCCATAACCCACAAAGAGGACAATGATACTCCCGTCCAGTCACAGTCCGAGCGTGATAAAACCGTCGCAGGCAATGAGGGCGGCTCTGTCAGAACGACAGTTGGGGTGAAACTCCCGTGGCGTCAGTTCGCTGCTGACCGTTTGGCGACTTCCCAATAGCATTTCGGGGTGTCGAGGACAAATTGAAATGCTTTCTCATAGCAGCCAGACGCAAGGCGGTCAAAAGAACAGAGATGTTGTTTATGCTCTCCCGACCTTAAATACTTCCTTGTGTTTGGCTGCCTACATAGGCAGAAAACCTCTGCCTAAATCATATTGGGAGGTCAAACACAATGGAATTGACTATCAAGCGTGGCGACATTTATTATGCGGAGCTAAACCCCGTTATCGGCTCGGAACAGGGCGGCACAAGACCCGTACTTATCATTTCCAACGATATAGGCAACAAGCATAGCCCTACGGTCATTATCGCCCCTATCACAAGTCGGGTACACACCAAAGCAAAGCTACCTACGCACACCTTAATTAAAGACTTCGACGGTCTGGATAAGAACTCGATTATATTGTTTGAACAAATCCGTACCATAGACAAACAACGCCTGCGAGAGTACTTAGGAACTCTTGACAGGCGTTTTATTCATTGCGCAGACAAAGCCCTTGCCATCAGCATCGGGCTTGCAAAAAAGGATTAGCTCTCTCGTTATACGGTACAAGCGGTAGCTCATATATTTTAGAAACGATGGAGGTGTTGCGGCTGTTGCATAGAGAATTTGTTTATGTTGGCGACCCTGTTCCAGAATTAAACGAGCAGGAACACGCTGCGTTCCTTATGAATATCCAAAAGTCGATACTCCTTTCTTTGGAGAAAAGAAAGCTGCTGACACATTCTCAGCGGGAACGCTGTTTGGTCGAGCTTGAAAAGCAATATAGCAGGGAGCAAAAAAGCAGACGCCGAGCATAACGCTTGGCGTTTTTACATAGCCGAGTGAAAAAACAAATTTGCACATTCGACACCGCACACTCTTTTTTCTATAATTAAATACAGTAACAAAGTTTACTGAGAAAGGAGCTTCGCTATGATAAATAGATATGAACGCCTAAACCAAGAGCTGAAGATGGTTGAAACGAAAAGAAAGGTAGCTGCCTACTGCCGTGTTTCAACGGACAATGAAGACCAAGCCAATTCGTTTGAAAGCCAGCAGCGGTATTTCAGACAGTATATTGAGCGCAATCCCGATTGGGAGCTTTATGAGATTTTTGCCGATGAGGGCATTTCTGGCACGAACACAAAGAAGCGCAAAGAGTTTAACCGTATGATAGCGTGCGCCAAGAACGGCGACTTTGATTTGATTATCACCAAGGAGATTTCCCGTTTTGCGAGAAACACCCTTGATAGTATATATTACACCCGTGAATTGAAAAAGCACGGCGTCGGTGTTATATTTATGAATGACAATATCAACACCTTAGACGGCGATGCAGAGCTTCGTCTGGCGATTATGTCCTCTATTGCACAGGAAGAAAGCCGCAAGACTTCCGAGCGTGTGAAGTGGGGACAAAAACGCCAGATGGAACAAGGCGTTGTGTTCGGCAGAAGTATGTTGGGCTACGATGTCGAGGGCGGCAAAATGACTATCAACGAGGAAGGCGCAAAGGTTGTACGCCTTATCTTCCATAAGTTCGTCAATGAGGGCAAAGGAACGCACGTCATCGCCCGTGAGCTTCGTGAGGAAGGTATCAGCCCTATGCGGGTCAAGGAATGGAGCAACACGGTCATTCTGCGAGTGATACGCAACGAGAAATACTGCGGAGATTTGGTGCAGAAAAAGACCTATACGCCCGACTTCCTATCTCACGAGAAGAAATACAACCGTGGGCAAGAGGAATTTGTTATCATCAAAGACCATCACGAGCCGATAATCTCCCGTGAACTGTTCGATGAAGCAAACCGCATTTTAGATGCAAAGTCGCTTTCGCAGGAGGGCAAGGCAAAGCACTCCAACCGTTATCCGTTCTCTGGCAAAATCAAATGCGGCTGCTGCGGCTCAAGCTATGTGGCAAGGTATAAGACCAGAAAAGACGGCAGCCGATACAAGGCGTGGCGCTGCAACGAAGCCGCAAAGCACGGCAGCCCCCATATCGACAAGGCGGGAAACCAAGTCGGCTGTACGGGCTTGTCTATCCGCAATGAGGATGCGACCCATATTATGTATCTCGTAACCAAGAGCCTTAAATACAACAGAGATAAAATCTTAAACAACCTAACTGCCGTTATTCAGTCCATCATTGCTATGGATACGACGGGTACAGATGTCCTAAAGCTGCAAGAGCAGATTAAGAAGATTGAGGGCAAACGAGCTAATCTGATTGACCTGTATATGTCTAATCTGATTAACAAGGACGAATTTACCGCCACCCGTGCAAGCTGCGATGCAGAAATCGAGGAGCTTCAATCTATCATCGAAAGCGTGGATAAACAACGGGAAATGATAGAGCAGCAACAGCAGCTTCTAAAGGAGATTGAGGACGCAATCAAAGAGATTGTCAGCGGTGTGGAGTACGAAGATGAGTTCTATAAGCACATTTTAGACAAGATGGTAGTTCAAGATAAGGATAACATAGATGTATATCTGAATTTACTTCCTATGAAGTGGAGCTATACGGTTGCAAAAGCATCAAAAAAAGCCGTAGCCTCTGAATGGAACATTTCAGAGGCTTCTCTACCGACGTCGGTCAGTATGCCGATGACTTCGTCGTACGGCATGCTGTAACGCTGGTTGAGATAGCGCATGGAGGCGGCCAGCTCGCCGTCGGGGCCGCCGAGCTGGCTGATTATTACCTGCGCCAGCTTGGCGTTGGGATTTTTGATCTTTACCGGGTATTGCAGTTTCTTCTCGTATATCCACATCGGGCTCACCTATCCTCTCCGCCGGACTGCCACGGCCAGGGGCCGCGCACCCATTGCCAGCTGTCGCCACGGTTGCCGTACATGGTCAGCGGGCCGCAGGACGATTCGTATTTCTCAACTGCCGCCGCGCGCCGCGCCAGCATGCAGTTGTAATATTCCAGCGCCGGGGCGCTGTCGGGGTAGACGTCGAGGTAAAGCGTTACCTCGTTGATGGCGAAGTCAAGCTCCTTGACCCGCTGCGCAAGCTCACGGCAGCCGCGTCCGCCGCAGGAGCAATTGTTATTGGGATTTATCATTGGCGACAGCCTCCTTTCCCTGTGAACGGGAGGTTGAGCTGACGGAATATCGTGCCCTGCGAGAGTCCCTTGTCGGGCTCGTACAGCTCGCCGAAGCACTGCACCGGCGCGTAGACCATGGCGAGCGGGTAGCCGTAAAGCCCCCAGCTGACGGTGTCGTCGCCGTTGCCGTTCATGCCGTTGCCGTTGTTGCCACAGCTGCAGCCGCAGCCGCAACCGCAGCTGCCGGAACCGTTACCACCCGAGCCATTGCCGCCGTTGCCGGACTTGTTGCGGGCGGGCATTCCTGACTCACCGCGGTCTCCCGCAGACGGCCACGGCATCGATGGGCCGTCCTCGCTCACGCCGCGTCCGTTGCGCCGCGGCCCGCGCGCGGCGCCGGGCATGGCGTTGTTCTGTTCTATTAAACGACGCAGCAGCTCGCCGTCGATGCGCTCGGACGGAGTGCGGCTGTCGTTCGAATTGAATCTCATATAAATTACCCTACCTTTCCGGCCGCGCGCTGCGACGCGCCGGCCGCCGGGGAGGGTTTTTTGTCGCCGCCCCCCGGAATATCAGATTATTGAGCGCAAAGCTCAATACAATGATATGCGGCGTGGTCGGATTTTGTCAGAAAACATGTTATCGAAAAGGAAGACGGCGGACGGGGTGACGACAAAAAATTAATCCTCCCGACAGTCAGAGGGGACTGACGGGAGGATTGGGTTTTGTATGGGTCGGACTTTACACCCTCGCCGTCTCCGCTTCCGTATGCGCGGCACGCTCGGCGCGCCAGCCGTAGATGGCGCTTGAGTTGAGCGACGACTCGATGCGCAGCAGGCGGTTGTACTTGGCGACGCGCTCGCCGCGGCAGGGCGCGCCCGTTTTGATGAAGGGCGAGTTGACGGCCACGGCGATGTCGGCGAGCGTGGTGTCCTCAGTCTCGCCTGAGCGGTGCGAGAGAATGAAGCGGTAGCCCGACTCGCGCGCCAGCTGAATGACGCGCAGCGTTTCGCTGAGCGTGCCTATCTGGTTGGGTTTGATGAGAATGGCGTTGGCCGCGCCCTCGGCAATGCCGCGCGCCAGTCGCCGCGTATTGGTGACGAACAGGTCGTCGCCGACCAGCATCATGCGGTCGCCGAGGCGCTCGGTCAGGCGGCTCCAGCCGTCGAAATCGCGCTGGTCGAGGCCGTCCTCAAGCGAGATTATTGGGTACTTTGAGCATAGGCTTTCCCAGTAGAGCAGGAGGTCGTCGCGGCTGTAACGCTCGCCGTGCTTGTACATGACGTAGGAGCCGTCGGCCTCGGAATACCACTCACCCGAGGCGGCGTCAAGCGCGATTTTGACACGGTCGGTGTCGTAGCCCGCCTCCTCGATGGCACGGCAGATGAGGGCGATGGCCTGCTCGTCGTCGGAGAGATCGGGGGCGTAGCCGCCCTCGTCGCCGACGGTCGAGGCGTAGCCGTCGCGGCGGAGTATGCGGCCGAGCGCGTGGAATATCTCGCTGCCCATGCGCAGCGCCTCGCAGAAGCTCTCAGCGCCGAGAGGGACTATCATGAATTCCTGAATTTCGATGTTGTTGGAGGCGTGTGCGCCGCCGTTGAGGATGTTCATCATGGGGACGGGCATGCGGCAGGCGCCCATTCCGCCGAGGTAGCGGTAGAGGGGGATGCCGTACCAGTTGGCGGCGGCGCGCGCGCAGGCGAGCGAGACGGCGAGTGTTGCGTTTGCGCCGAGGCGGGACTTGTTCGGCGTGCCGTCGAGCTCGCAGAGTATCTTGTCGATCTCGGCCTGTTCGGAGGCGTATGCCCCTGCGACGGCGGGGGAAATGCGCTTTATGACGCCCTTGACGGCCTCGAGCACGCCGCGCCCGTCGTAGCGTTCGGTGTCGTTATCGCGCAGCTCGTGCGCCTCGAAGATTCCCGTCGATGCGCCCGACGGCACTCCCGCGACGCCGACCGTGCCGTCGCTGAGAAAGACGGTAGCCTCGACGGTGGGATTGCCGCGCGAGTCGAGAATTTCGCGCGCGGAGCATTTTACTATCTGGGGTTTGTTCATGGTTTTACACCTTCCTTGTTATGTTGTACGTTCATATTATTTCCACGCTCGCGCCGAATATGCACCGGGTGGGAGGGGAGGGAATATAATGGGGTGTGAGACTGTGTGGGGAGGGCATATGCAATACGCCTCCCCCTCCAGCGCGCACCCTTCGGGGTACAAAACCAATTAAAAAACATTTTACATAAAGGAGCCCCAACCACATGATAATTTACACCGTCCAACCCAGCGACTCGCTGTATAGCATCGCCCGCCGCTACAACACTACGCCAGAACGCCTCGCGTCCGATAACGCCCTTGCCTCGCCCGAGGTGCTGTCGGTCGGGCAGGCGCTGGTCGTGCTCGAGCCCGAGACGCACTATACCGTGAGGCCGGGCGATACCGTCTATTCTATCGCCGGACAGTTCGGCGTCAGCGTCAATCAGCTGTGGCGCAATAACCCGTTTCTTGCGGGCGGCGACGCGCTGCGCGAGGGCGACGAGCTGTTCATAACGCTCCGGCCGCCCGAGCTCGGACGCGAGGTCGACGTTACCGGCTACGTCTACCCCTTCGTCGACCGCACCACGCTCACGACAGCGCTGCCCTACCTTACATATCTCTCCGTCTTCACCTACGGCCTCAACCCCGACGGCTCGCTCATCCCGCAGGACGACGACGAGCTCATCTCGCTCGCCCGCAGCTACGGCGTTGCGCCCATCATGATGCTCGCCTCGCTCAACGACCGCGGCCTCTTCTCGCAGCAGCTTGCCGCCGATATACTGTCCGACCCCGCGCTGCGCGCCGCCGTCGTTGACAGCATATACGAAACCGTCCGGCGCAAGGGGTACTCGGGCGTCGAGTTTGATTTTGAGTACGTCCCCGCCGCAAATGCCGACGACTACGCCGACCTCGTCCGCGCGACGCGCGAGCGACTTGAGCCGGAGGGGTACTACGTCTTCGTCGACATCGCGCCCAAAGAGCGCGACGACAAGCCGGGGCTGCTTTACGAGGGGCACGACTACGCCGCGCTGGGTGCGTCCGCCGACCGCGCGCTGCTCATGACCTACGAGTACGGCTATACCTACGGTCCGCCCATGGCCGTCGCGCCGATAGGTTCGGTCAGCGGCGTGGTTGAGTACGCCGTGACGAGAATTCCGTCCGAAAAGCTGCTGCTCGGCGAGCCCAACTATGCCTACGACTGGACGCTGCCCTATGTCGCGGGCGAGTCGCGCGCGCAGTCGCTGTCAAACGTCGAGGCGGTGGAGCTGGCGGCGAGCAGGCGCGCCGCGATAGATTACGACGAGGTGGCGCAGTCGCCGTATTTCAACTATTACGACCGCACCGAGAACGGCCCCGTACGGCACGAGGTGTGGTTCGAGGACGCCCGCAGCGCCGACGCCTCGCTGCGTCTCATCGACCGCTACGACCTCGCAGGCACTGGCATCTGGAACATCATGCGCCGCAACCCGCAGCTCTATCTCGTGCTGAATTCGCTCTACGGCATTCGCCGGGTGCTCGGATAAAGCGCGGGGCAGGGGATAGCTCCCGGAACGTCCCCGGCGCAGTGCGCCGCCGCACCGTCCGTCAGACAAAAAACGTCTCTCTTTGAGCAAAAATGTAAAAACATCGCCCAAAATATCTGAATATAATGTGAATAATGCTTTTTTTACTTGCGGTTTTCGCGACAATGTGTTATACTTAGGTAACGATATTTTTCCGGAGGCAGATGTGAAAAATAATGAAGTAAAAAAGGATACGCTCTGGGAGTTTATCCGCTATGCACTGGTCGGCGGCGTGTCGGCGGTGGTCGATATGGGCGTAAATTACCTCATGCTCTACCACATTCTCGGCGGAACGCCGGACGATAAGCTGCTTGTCGCGCTGTCTGTGACGGCGGGCTTTATCGTCGGACTCACGGTCAACTACATTCTGTCCAACATTTTCGTTTTCAGCAAGGCAGAGCAGAAAAAGAAGGGGCGCACCGTCGGGGCGTTTCTGATATATGTGGCTGTCGGCGTCGTCGGCTACGGGCTGACAGTCGGCCTCACGCTGCTCGGCACCCTCGTTATCGGCAAGGAGGGTATCTGGTATACGCTTCTCAACTGCGTGGTCAAGGGAATCGTGCTTATATGGAACTATCTCGGCCGCAAAATACTGGTTTACAGAGGAAAATAACAGAAAGGTACAAGTCAAATGGACAACAAAACCGCAATTATCATCGGCGCGGGCCCTGCGGGGCTGACCGCCGCTTACGAGCTGCTTAAGCTCACGGACATAAAGCCCATCATACTCGAGGAATCCGAATTCATCGGCGGTATCTCGCGCACTGCCGTCCATAACGGCAACCGTATGGATCTCGGCGGCCACCGCTTTTTCTCCAAAAACAAGGACGTCAACGACCTGTGGGCCGAGCTTATGCCGCTCCAGGGCAAGCCGTCCTATGACGACAAGATACTAGGCATCGTAAAGGATCTGCCCGCCGACGGCCCCGACCCCGAGGAGGTCGACCGCGTGATGCTTCTGCGCAACCGTATTTCGCGCATATTCTTTCTGCGCAAGTTCTTTGACTACCCCGTTTCGCTCAAGCCCGCGACGTTCAAGAATATGGGCTTTGCGCGCACCATGAAGTCTGGCTTCGGCTATATCGGCAGCTGCTTCCACAAGCTACCCGAGGACTCGCTCGAGAATTTCTACATCAACCGCTTCGGCCGCCCGCTCTACGAGATGTTTTTCGAGTATTACACCGAAAATCTTTGGGGACGTCACCCCTCCGAAATTTCGGCTGACTGGGGTGCGCAGCGCGTCAAGGGGCTGAGCCTGAGCAAGGCGGTCTGGAACGTCATTTCCAAGCCCTTCCGCTCAAAGGATAAGGTCGAAACCTCGCTTATCGAGCAGTATTACTATCCAAAGCGCGGTCCCGGTCAGCTGTGGGAGTACCTCGCCGACGACATACGCAGCATGGGCGGCGAGATAATCATGAACACCTCCGTGCGCGACATAGAGGTGGCGGACGGCCGGGTGGTCTCCGTCACCTCGGCGGACGGACGCCGCTTCACGGCGGATATATTCATGTCCACCATGCCCGTGCGCGACCTCGTCTCCGGAATGGGCGACGTGCCGCCTGCCGACGTCCGCCGCGTCGCCGCCGGACTGCCCTACCGCGACTACATCACGGTCGGCCTGCTTGTGGACAAGCTCAAGCTCGAGAACAAAACCAAGATAAAGACGCTGACCGGCAACGTCCCCGACTGCTGGATATACGTCCAGGAGCGCGAGGTCAATCTGGGACGGCTTCAGCTGTTCAACAACTGGTCGCCCTACATGGTCAAGGATCCCGAGCACACCATGTGGCTGGGACTTGAATACTTCTGCAACGAGGGCGACGGGCTGTGGAGCATGTCCGACGAGGACTTCATCAAGTTCGCCATCGACGAGCTGGCCTCCATCGACGTCATCGACCGCGAGGACGTCCGCGACGCCACCCGGATCAAGGTCAGAAAGGCCTACCCCGCCTACTTTGATACCTACCGCGAGTTCGACACGGTCAAGAACTGGCTGTCCGACATTCCCAATCTGTGGTGCCTCGGCCGCAACGGTCAGCACCGCTACAACAATATGGATCACTCCATGCTGACCGCTATCGAGGCCGTCCGCGCCATCGCCGCAGGCTCGACGGACAAGAGCGCCGTCTGGAGCGTCAACACCGAGAAGGAGTACCACGAAGAAAAGACGGAGGATAAGCCGGAGAACCATGGAAAAGCTGAAAAATAACCCGCAGCTGCGCCGCGTGCTCGGGACTGTCGTCCTGCCGCTGCTCGTCCTCGGGATCGGCGCCGTGCTCACGCTTTACTACATCTTGGGCCCCGCCGAGGGCTATATGACCTCCGACTGCACCGACTCGCTGCGCTGGGCGCAGGCGACGTTTGAGTCGGGACGGCTGATCTCGGACAATTTCTACTACGCCGCCATACTCCCGTTCGGCGGAAACATCATATTCCTGCCCTTCATCGCCATCTTCGACTACTCGATGACGGCTCAGCTGTGCGGACTTGCGCTGTTCGCGCTGCTGTTCATCGCGGCGCTCTACTATCTCGCCACGGGGCTCGGCTATTCGCGCCTTACTTCGGCTGCCATGGTCAGCATCACGCTGATGATAATGTCCTCGAGCGCCAAGCTGCGCGAGATAATGTGGGAGCACATTTTCTACTACAACCTCGGTCTGCTGTTCTTCTGCTTCGGCTTCGGGCTGGCGCTGCGCATTCTGCGTGGTGATGGCCCCGCGGACGACCCCGGCGCGGCGCGCCCGCACGACTGGGTTCGCGTCGGGATACTGGCCGTCTTCTCGCTCATCGCCGCGACCGACGGACTTCAGACGCTGGTCTGCTTCACGCTGCCGCTGCTCTGTGGCATATTCGTCGACCGCTTCTTCAATGAGGACAGGCTGCTCTGCCGCCGCAACGTCAACACGGCGCTGCTGCTTTTGCTCGTGCTTGTGTGCTCGGCGCTCGGATTTATTCTGATAGTGCCGCTCTCGCACGGCGTCACTGCCGGTTATGCCGACGCGTATTCTGCATACAGCGCCATGTCCAGCTGGACAGACAACCTGCTCGGCTTTTTCGAGAACTGGCTGTCGCTGCTCGGCGTGTCGGTCGCTTCGGGCGACCCGCTCGTCAGCCTTGCCTCAATTGTCAACATGATACGCATCTTCGGCGGCATCATTCTGCTTGTCGCGCCGGTGGTGCTTGCGTGCCGGTTCAACAAGATAAAGAGCCCGGCCGTGCGCGCGGTGCTCGTCGGGCACTTTGCGGTGTCGGCGTTCATTCTGTTCGCAGTGACGTTCGGCAAGCTGGGCGGCGCTAACTGGCGGCTGGTTCCCATGCTCGGGACGTCGGTGATAGCGTCGTTTATGACGGCAATCGAGCTTATCGACGCCAAAAAACTGGCAGCGCGCGTCGGCGCGCTGCTGCTGGCGTTTCTCATACTGATGGGCTGTGTTACGGCGGTCGAGATTTCGCGCATGCCCGCCGACTACGGCGAGGGCAACTCGTGGCACGCCGTCGCCGACGAGCTGACGGCTCGCGGACTTAAGTACGGCTACGCAAACTTCTGGTGGGCAGAGTCCGTCACCATGATCTCGGACGGCAAGCTGGTTGTCGCCAACCTCTACGCCGGAACGCGCACGCCCACGAAATACAACTATCAGCAGCCCGCCGACAGTTACGACGACCGTCCGGACGCCGACGGCTACTTCCTGCTGCTCACCGAGAGCGAGAACGACTCCATGGCGCAGTGGCTCGATGTTCAGCGCGCGCAGGGCAAGATACGCGAGGAGTTCACGGTCGGCGGAGAGCCGTACAATCTGCGCGGCTATGTCGGCTCGTCCATGTACGTCTACGTCTTTTGCGAAAATATTTTTTAACAAATAAAACGGAAAAACATGAAAGCATTTGTTTCACTGCCGCGCGGCGCGGTTTTCGACACCTTTTTCACCGATGAGAACGTGGCGCTGGCCGAAAGTCTCGGCGAGATAGTCTGGAACGAGACGGGACACCGCCTGAGCGCCGACGAGCTGGCCGCCGCCATCGGTGACTGCGACGTCTATATCAGCGGCTGGGGCTCGCCCGCGCTGACGCAAGACGTGCTCGCCGCCGCTCCCCGCCTGCGGCTGCTGACGCATCTGTGCGGAACCGTCGTGCCCATTGTCACGCCCGAGATGTGGGAGAAGGGAATACGCGTCATCTCCGGCAACCGCTATTTTGCCGACTCGGTCGCCGAGGGGGCGGTCGCTTACATGCTGGCGGCGCTGCGCGACATTCCGGGCTATTCCCGCAACCTCAAGGAGAACGGCCAGTGGAAAACGGCCGCCACCTTTCACAATCGCGGCCTGCGCGACCGCACGGTCGGCGTCGTGAGCTACGGAACCATCGCGCGGCGGCTGGTCAGCCTGCTTCACCCGTTCGGCGTGAAGCTCAGGGTGTACGACATAGTGCCCGTTCCGGAGGAGGATCTCCGGAAATACGATATAGAGCAGGTGTCGCTTGAGGAGATATTCTCGGGCTGCGACATCATTACGCTCCACACCGCCGGGATGCCCGAGACGCGCCACATGATAGACGGGCGTCTGCTCTCCATGATAAAGGAGGGGGCGCTGTTCGTCAACACGGCGCGCGGGATGCTTGTCGATGAGGCGGCACTCTGCCGCGAGCTTGCGACAGGCCGCTTTGACGCCGTGCTCGACGTCTTCGAAAAGGAGCCGCCCGCGCCCGACAGCCTGCTGTTCAGTCTCCCCAACGTGCTCATGATGCCGCACATGGCCGGGCCTACGGTCGACCGCAGACAGGTCATCACGCGCGAGCTTGTGCGCGAGAGCGCCGCTTTTATCGACAGCGGCGCGCCGCTTGAGCACGAGGTGACGCGCGCCGTGGCGGAACGCATGTCGGCAAGATGAGAAAGGAAGGTATGATTCGGATGGAAAACGAAAAAGATAAAAAAGTGGCCGGCAGGGTCCGGCTGAACGACGACGCGGAAGTCGTGCGCATTGTCCGCGAAGGGCTCAAGCGCACGGGCGGGTACTGTCCCTGCCGCCGCGAGCGGACGGAGAACACAAAATGCATCTGTCGCGAATTCCGCGAGCAGATGGCCGACCCCGATTTTGAGGGCTACTGCCATTGCATGCTCTACTACAAGGAAAAACAGAAATAATCCCGTCAGGGAAAACATAAAGGAGGTTTTATTATGCTCAAGGAAATAACAGCTGCGAATTACAAAGAGGAAGTGCTTGAATCCGGCAAGCCAGTTCTGCTTGACTTTTGGGCGGAGTGGTGCGGCCCCTGCCGTATGCTCTCACCCGTGATACACGAGATTGCCGAGGAGCGCGACGACATCGTCGTCGGCAAGGTCAACGTCGACAACGAAGGCGAGCTTGCAAACTCGTTCGGCATCGTCAGCATACCGACGGTCATTCTCATCGAGAACGGTCAGCCCGTCGCAAAGTCGGTTGGCTACCGCGAAAAGCAGAGTCTGATAGACGAGCTGGGGCTGTAAGCGCTAAGCGCTCCCGCACGACACATGAGGGCGCGGTGGAGCCTTAAGGCATTACTGCGCAACGCTCGGGGCGGCTGTCCGGCGGAGGCCGGGCAGCCGCTTTTTCCGAGCGTGGACGTTTTTTGTTGACAGCGGGGCGGATTTCTGCTATAATGACGGCGTGGTTTGTGGGGCAGAATACACATATCCGGCAATCGCCGAGGAAGGAGAGCTGCAAATGAAGGAGAAAACCGGAGAGGTCTTTTCGGTCGCGCGCGACAACCCGCCGATACCCGGCTGCACGGTCTCGCGCGAGATAACGGAGAGGGAGCAGTACGTCGCATACTACTCTTTGGC
>CAVIBA010000011.1:4349-5005 GCA_963640785.1 Bulleidia sp. | reverse complement strand
CCACAAGCTGTTGTTCGTCAACTACGGCGGGCTGACGGTTTACGGCGAGTGCCTGCGCGCGTCCTGCGCCGAGGGCGACTGCATAGTGACTCCGACCGACACGCCGGTCGGAATGAGGACGGAAAAGGGATCGGTTTATACCGAAATTATGATAAGGAGAGAGGATATTATGAATCAGGCAATCAAGGCAGGCGAGGCCTTCAGACTCGCCGAACTGGTACCCTACCAGCCGGGCAAAATCGTCAACATGGACGTTGCTCACAATGAGAATATGAAGTTTGTCATCATGGCGTTCGACGCCGGAACGGGACTTTCCGAGCACGCCGCGCCCGGTGAGGCGCTGATTTTCGCGCTCGACGGCGAGGGCGTCATCGGTTACGATGGTGTCGAGCACAAGCTTCACTCCGGCGAGAGCTTTGCCTTCGCCAAGGGCGGACGGCACTTCGTCCGCGCGGAGGGAAGGTTTAAGATGGCGCTGCTGCTGACGCTGTGAGTGGTGTGTGCGGGCGTATTGCATATGCTCATGCGCTGATTGATTAAATCGTTTTTGCGGTTCTCACCGGGACGTCCGGTGGGAGCCGTTTTTTATAAATAAGTGCTTTGGCTTTGGGAAGGCAAGCTGGAACGTCGGCGGGACGTTAGGAAGTGTACTTTTC
>CAVIBA010000011.1:0-4339 GCA_963640785.1 Bulleidia sp. | reverse complement strand
GCAACAGAGAAAGAACAATTTGATTATGCCGAAGGCATAATCAAATTCAAAAGAGTGCACCAATGGCGGCGAACCTACGGTTCACGACGGACGACAGCCTCGACCGCATCACCGCGCTGAAAAATCTCATGATACTCCACCTCGAGAACACCTGCGGCAGCACGCAGAATCTCAACACGATATATTCGTTCGAACTTCTCGAAAGCCTGCCCTCGCTCAACAAGGTGTACGTTTACGGCAACTTCGACCCCGACACCATCCCAGGAACTTTTTACGGTTCCGGGGGACTTGTGAATATGTCTGCATTTAATTAGTTGACAGGAGTGGGGGTTATGGTGTATAATACAGCCAGTGAGTCTGCGCGGCTCCTGTTTGAGGACTCTGCCGGGATCAATGACTTCAGAATAAGCACAAGCTACACCTCGGCAGCTATTCGCTGCCAGGAGACGAAGAGCTTGCGGCATCCGGCGACACGTCCGGAAACACGTCCGGCAATCTGTCCGGGACGGTGGAAAATGTGTGCGACCTGTGGCTCCGGGTCGAAATGCTCCCGTACGCGGAGTTTGAACAGAATGAGAAATTCAAAGCGCTGAATATTACCGAAGCACAATATCAGGAAATGCAGGGAATGGACAATGCTTTTGAGCTGAATTTTTCGGTATTATTTGAGGTCGACGTCTGACGTCGGCGGGAACAAGTGTCTATCTGACAGGAGGATATTTTAGTGAAGCAAAAATTGACCAAAAGCGAGCTTGTGTTTGTTGCAAGCATGCTGTTCGGAATGTTTTTCGGCGCGGGCAACCTGATTTTCCCGATTTATATGGGTCAGCTGGCGGGCAGCTCGCTGTGGATTGCCTCGATCGGTCTTATGATTACCGGCGTCGGACTTCCGCTGCTCGGCGTCACCGCTATGGGTATCAGCCGCAGCGACGGTCTTATTGAGCTGGCCGGCAAGGTCGGGCGTGGGTACAGCGTCTTCTTTACCTGCGCGCTTTATCTGACCATCGGGCCGTTTTTTGCCATTCCGCGTTGCGCGACGGTGCCGTTCACGGTCGCCATCGAGCCGATACTCGGCGAGGGTGTCAACACCTCGCTGATACTGGCGATATTCTCGCTCGCGTTTTTCGTCGCGGTGCTCGCTTTCTCGCTCTTCCCTGGCAAAATACTGACGTGGGTCGGCAAGATACTCAATCCGCTCTTTCTTGTTTTCCTCGGGATACTCGTCATCGCGGCGCTGATAAAGCCCATGGGCTCAATCAGCGAGGTGGTGCCGACCGGCAGCTATGCCGAAAACGCCTTTATCGCCGGTTTCCTTCAGGGCTATGACACTATGGATGCGCTGGCAAGTCTGGCGTTCGGAATAATTGTTATTGATGTTGTCCGCGGGCTCGGCATCAAGGAGCCGGGCGCGGTGGCGAAGAACACCGTCAAGGCAGGCGTTTTCAGCTGCGTGACGATGGGACTTATATATGTGGCCGTTGCGGTGGTCGGCGCGCAGAGCCGCGGGCTGTTCGAGGTCTGCAAGAACGGCGGCGAGGTGTTCGCGCTGGTTGCAAACCACTATTTTGGCAAGGTCGGCGCAGTCATTTTAGCTGTGACGGTGACGTTCGCCTGCCTCAAGACGGCGGTCGGGCTGGTCACAAGCTGCTCTGAGACGTTTGTCAAGCTGTTTCCGAAGTCGTTTTCCTACCGGGTGTGGGCAGTGATTTTCAGCGCGTGCGCCTTCCTCATTGCCAATCTCGGACTCAACGCCATCATCGCTTACTCGCTGCCGGTGTTGATGTTCCTCTACCCGCTTGCGATAACGCTCATACTGCTGGCGCTTTTCGGCAATCTGTTCGGCCACAGCCGCTGCGTTTACGGTTGGGTGACGGGTTGCACGCTGGTTGCCGCCGCGTTTGATTTTCTGCGCACTCTGCCGGACAACGTACGCGGATTTCTGCATCTTGACGGTGCGCTGGAGGTCATCGGCAAGTTCCTGCCGCTCTCGGAGTACGGACTCGGCTGGGTCGTCCCCGCTGCGATAGGTCTTGCGATAGGCCTTGCGGTGTGTTTTTTCGGCGAGCGACGCCGGGTCAGGAGTTAAGGCATCACCGCGCAATGTCCGAGCGGCACACTTGCCGGGCATTTTTCGTCATATTTCACAAAAATTCTTGACTGTAGCGCTGCTACAGCCTGCGAATTTTTGTTGCATCTGACGAAAAACCTGGCTGCGCAATTGCACCATCGGAATTACGCGGTGAAGCCTTAAATTGAATTTTTGCGGTTCCCGCAGGTCATCATCTGCGGGAACCGCAAAAAGTTACTCCTTCATCAACTCCGCCATCAGCTTCCGTATGTCGGCGTCGCTCATGAGCGGCAGGTATTCGCTCAGCGCACCGAGGCCGTCGCGCTTGCAGACGAGCCGCGCTAGGCGGGCAACCTCGGATTCCTCGAGGAAGGGGAGCAGTGCGGACGGGTCGCGCCCCTGCGCGAGGTACTTGTCGAACGCGAGCCCCGTGAGGTCGCTGCTTTCCATGAACGGCAGCAGCGGCTCGATGTCGCGGCCGTTTTCGATGTAGAGCTCTGCTACTTCAGCGAGTTGGTGGAAGTCGTTCATGAAGGGCAGCAAAGGCTCGATTGAGCGCCCCGCACGGACGTATTCGGCCACGCAGTCGTCGATTATGCCGTCGGTGGCGAAGGGCAGCAGGGACTCGATGTCGTCGCCGCGCAGCGCGGCAGCCTTGAGTATGTCGTCGATCGCACCGTCGCTCATGAAGGGCAGATAAGCCTCGAGCGATTCCGTTCCGCTCTCCTCAAATGCCTTTTTTGCCAACTTGTTGACGTCCTTCTCGTACATGAAGGGCAGATAGGCCTCGATCGCGCGCGCTCCGCCCTTCTCAAAGGCCTTTTGCGCCAGCACGTTGACGCTCTCCTCGTCAAGGAACGGGAGAAAAACATCCATATTTTTACCTGTGGACGCCGCCTCACGGGCAAGCCGGTTGATCTCTTCATCGCTAAGAAATGGCAGGAGCGTGTTGAGTATGTCGTATGCATTGTAGCGCGGCTTGGCGCCGGACTTTTGGTCGGGTTCTGCGTCGCTTGCTTCGTCGGATTTAGCGTCGGGGGGTGCGTCAGAATCCGCGCTGGCCTCGTCACCGTCCTCGGTACCGCCCCCGGTTTCGGGCTTGGATTCAGCCTCGTTACCGTCCTCGGTTTCGTCCTCAGTACCGCTCGCGGTGTCGGCCATTTCCTCCGGCTCGGACGCCGCGGCGCTGACAAGGCTTTCAAGGTTGTCCTCTACTATTTTCTCGAGCTGGCGCGGCTTTACAAGCGCCGCCGCTTCCTCAATTTCCGCGGGTGTTACAGTGCGTGTGTCGATTGCCTCGTCGCGCGCCAGCCGCTCGACGACGGGGTTCTTTTTGCCGAGTATCTCGTCGATTGTCACGCCGAAGAGATCGGCGAGGTCGGGAAACTTGGATATGTCGGGCATTGACGCGCCGCGCTCCCAGTTTGAGACCGCCTGAAAGCTGATGCCGAGCGCGTCGGCAAGCTCAAATTGTGTCATGTTGCGCTCCTTGCGCAGTCTTGCGATGTTTTTTCCTACTTTCACTGTGTCAAACATTTTGATTCATCCTTTCCGCAGGCTTCCGACCTGCGATGCCATTGTACCGCTTACAGCTATATAATAACAGCAAGTGCCGCTTGAGTCAAGCATTAATTGAGTGGAAAACAGCGACGCCCGGCCGCGCTCCCAGTTGCCGCGCGGCTGTGGGACGGATTCGGGCGCGTCAGAGCTCGCGGGCTTGGTTGCGTCGTAGCGTGTGGGCCCGTTCTCGCCGTGGCATCGGCGGAGGTGGGGGAGCTTGTTGTGTATTTTTATCGGGGTGAACATTTTGGTCTATCCTTTCCGCAGACTCCCGGCCTGCGACGTCATTTTACCGCGTCTGCGCAGCGAAAAAAGCAAGCGGTGCTTGAATCAAGCACCGCTTGAGTCGAACGGATTTATCCGTCGGTCGATGGAATTATGTATATTTCGGCGTCGTCTATGCCAAGCTGCCGGATGACCTCGGGAACAGGCTTTTCACCCCGCGGCCGGCTATCGGCGGGGAAGATGGTACAGCAGTAGCCGGATCGCGATATTTTTCAGACTAAAATCACAGCGCCCTCCGAAAAGCTCTCCTTCGTGCAATCGGTGGACGGGTCGACCGAAGGCTTATCCGTCGTGATGATAAGGGTGTCGAGGAGCAGTACTAAGGTCTCGGAAGGATCGGACGTGCCCGGCGTCGTTGTTGAAAAATTTTCTGTACATTTGTCAATGATGTGAGACCAAAAAGTTAAAAAAATAATTGTTAAGTTA
>CAVIBA010000010.1:3476-24767 GCA_963640785.1 Bulleidia sp. | reverse complement strand
GTGTGGAGTAATTATGCTTTAGAGCGCAGAAAATTCCAGTTTGTCGATTTGATATTATAAGCGCACCGCCACCCGACCGAAAAAGTCGGGTGGCTTTTGTTATCAGAAAGTTTTCTGGACTTGTCGCCACTTGCATAACAGTGTGTGGCTATACCCTGGAGGATGTCCTGCAGAACACGGATCAAGGCATGGGCGGAATGTAAGCGGAAGCGGTTGAAAAATGGGAAGATTTATGATATAATAAAATATCGATAGGTCGGAATTTGAGGAGAAGATTAAGATGAGAGACGGAAAATACCCAAACCCCAATACAATCCATCCAATTGCAGGGTATGATAAAGAAATATATGTGAAGCCGACGATTACAAATCCGAACATTATTGTCGGGGACTTTACTTATATTGCCGATTCGGATTTTGAAAGTCATGTTTCACACTTATACGAGTGGAATGATGACAAACTCATCATCGGAAAGTTCTGTCAAATCGCCGCCGGAGTTGAGTTTGTGATGAACGGTGCAAACCATCAGATGAACGCCGTCTCTACATTCCCGTTCTATACCTTGGAGGGGTGGGAAATGCTACCGCCTGCAAAGGCGGATATGCCATTAAAAGGAGATACCGTCATCGGAAATGATGTTTGGATCGGGCAAAATTCGGTAATCCTTCCCGGCGTTCACATTGGAGATGGTGCAATCATTGGTGCAAACAGCGTTGTGGGAAGTGATGTTCCACCATATACGAAGGTCGTTGGGAATCCTGCAAGAGCAATTCAAAAACGCTTTGACGATGAACTGATTGAATTGCTGCTGAGATTCAAGTGGTGGGATAGGAGCATTGACGAAATCAACCGGCTGATCCCAATCTTGACTTGCAGTGATTTGGATAAAGTGAAAGCTGAAATCAAAAAGCAATTACATCTGCACCGCGAGGGCGACCGCTTTACCGTGGATTGCTCGCCGGTGAGCGAGATCATATTCGACACGAATGTTTCGTGGTCAAAGGGACGCGCAGTGCGCGGCGAGGGACTCACCCACGCCGAATATACCGCTTCGGCTATGCCCGGAAGGCTCGATCGTTTTCTGCGCGTAAGAGTCACCGACGCCGAGGGACGGCGTGCATGGACGAACTTTGAGGTGTTCTGAACACCGCGTCCTCCCCAAAAAGCGGGTTCCGGCGAACACTGGTCGGCGACGTCCGTAGGACGATGCGCCGCCGGAGCGACCGGCGACGCTGCTTCTGATTGGGACTTGCCGCCCCATAGGGATGTTATTGTCGATTGTAACACTACAATAACAACCCGGAGGCTTTCTATTGACAAATGTAACCGCATGCTGTATACTGCACTTGATATATGAAATTACAGAAGCGATAAATGCTATATGCTAACTGTAGATTTGCAAAATCAGAAAATAAGCGAAAGTTGTAAAACAATGTATAAAGATCTTGCTTTTGACGTTATTGTTATTGGCGGAGGACCTGCCGGCACGGTTGCGGCACTTGCGGCAGCCCGGAACGGCGCCAGCGTGCTTCTTGTTGAGCGCGGCGGTTTTCTGGGAGGAATGCTCACAGGTGCAGGCGTCGGGCCTATGATGACCTTTCACGCCGGAAAAACTCAGGTCGTGACAGGTATTCCGGAAGAGATAGTCGAAAGACTTAAGGCCGAGGGCTTTTCCGTGGGTCATATGACCGATTATGTGGGCTTTGCTTCATCGATCACTCCTTTTGATCCGGAGGGTATGAAAAAGGTTCTGGAGGATATGTGTATCGAGAGCGGCGTTACCCTGCTTTATCACACCACATTTATCAGGGCTGAAATGGACGGCGATGCAATAGCCTCGGTTTTGCTGTTTTCAAAGAACGGCAGCTTTCACGCAAGGGCAAAGGTGTTTGTTGACGCCAGCGCCGACGCCGATTTGTCGGTAAGCTGCGGCGTATCAACGCAGCTGGGGCGTGAGACAGATGGTCTGTCCCAGCCCATGACGACAACTATGCTTGTGTCAGGCGTGGACAGAAACAAGGTGATAGACTTTGTACTGTCAAACAGGGACGATATGCTGCCGACAATGGAATTCGATCAGCTCCGTCAGCTTCCGAGGGTTGGTATTCAGGGGGCGCGGGAGCTTCTCAGAAGGGCGCGCCGGGACGGAATTACCGACATACAAAATCCGTTTCTTCTGTGCTTTGAGTCCAACACGCAGGGAGAGTTTATCATCAACATGACCAGAGTCACCGGTAAAAATCCGGTGGATGCCTTTGGACTCACAGCCGCAGAGCTTGAGGGGCGCAGGCAGGCATGGAAAATCCTTGATTTTTACAGAAAGTGTGTTCCCGGATTTGAAAATGCGAGGCTCGCTTCGACTGGTCCTAATGTGGGCGTCCGTGAGAGCCGCAAGATCAACGGTGCATACCGGCTCACCGAATACGATCTCGCAGCCTCGGTAATGTTTCCGGATGCTGTTGCCATGGGCGGATATCCGATAGATGTTCACAGCCCGGATTCCGCCGGCGGCGGAATTGAGGAGTCTCTGAAGCTGAAAAACGGCGCATGGTATTCTATCCCGTACCGTTGCCTTGTTACAAATGAGGTCAGAAATCTGATAGTGACCGGTCGCTGCATAAGTGTAACGCATCAGGCGTGCGGCGCAATTCGTGTTACGCCTGTGCTTATGGGGATCAGCCAGGGCGCCGGTACTGCTGCTGCCATGATATGCAAAAGAAATTGCCACGCTCGTGAGCTTGATACTGACGCTCTGAGGGAAAAGCTCCGCATGGACGGCGTTTTCCTCGATGAGTATATGCCATAACGGAGGAATCGGAAAATGAAAGAATATTATTTGGACCCTGAGAGCCGGGAGAGCTTTCGCACCATCCCGAAAGAGGCTGTAAGACAGTATCGTCTGCCTGAGCCGTCCAAGCACCCCGCTTGTTGGGACGCCGTGCTTGATAATGACGGCGATATTATCTTTTCCGAATGCTCGGAGCTGACAACCGGGGAGATCACCAAGCTGTCGAAATATGATACAAAGCATAGCTCTTACAGCGTTATGTTTTCTCTGCGCGATTATGTTTTTCCCGGAGAGCGTAGCATCCGCGACAGCAAAGTCCACACCAGCATGTCATGGATGGAGGACGGTCGCCTTGTGATGTTGACACACACCACCGACAAATCACCGGTTCATCCCGCGTGGCTTCCGGCTTCCTATTACAATCACATATGGGAGGGCTATTCGGGCAGTTCGCTTCTTATATATGATCCGGAAAGACAGACGCTTGAAAACTGCGGTATCCCCGTACCGCGCGAGACTCTGTACGGCGGTATTTATGATCCTGTCGGAAAAATGTATTATGCCATCGGCTTTTTGCGCGGTCATCTCTACGGTATTGATCTTACCAACCGCCATGTCCGAGATTTTGGTCAGGTTACGGAGCGTGCAAGCTACCGTCTTGTAGCCGGGACAGATGACAATATTTATTTCAGTACCCGTAACGGGCTTCTCCGGCGTATAAATGTCCGAAAAAAAGAGGTTGAGGAGCTGCACATCCAGCTTCCGTATCTCAAGGAGAAAGGACGTTCGCGTCCATATATTTCATATGCGGTAAACGGACCGGACGGCAAGCTCTACATTGCAGGTATGCATGATGACCGTCTCAGCAGATTTGATCCCAAAACCGGTGATTTTGAAGTGATAGGCAGGTATCTTGCCGCCGGGCAGTTCCTTAAGGATATGCCGCACAATGCGTATATAGGGTCAATGGGATTTGATAAGGAAGGCGTACTCTATTATGCAGTTTGCTGCCTGCTGCGGGAGCAGCATCTGGAGGCAAATATTCCAGCCGTGCTTCACCGCTGGGATATCCTTGGCGGCGGTATTCCCGAAGCGCTTGGAATTCTGGGTACTGCCGGGCATGCCACCACAACAACATGCACAATGCTCATGGATACTTCACGCGATGTCATGTATACAATAGGCAGCAACCACGCTTTGAATTCCCCTGACATACTTACCATAGACATGAAGGTTCTGCGCTCCTGCGCCGGTTGGTCGGGCGATGTTGTTACAGATGCTTATACGGTGTTTGGTAACACCGAGCACCGGACTTTTGCAGAGATGATGCAGAAGCATAATGCCGTGGCAAATGCCAACACTCCTCGTTTTGTGCATGGCAGCATGATACCCGTTCGCCTTTGGGAATACTTTGATTTCAGCGAGTCGCTAAGATCCTCTGTAAAGTCAATTGAAATTCTCGGTGACCGCATTCGGGTGCTTTGCGGTGATAAGCCTTACCATGAATTTTTGATTTCACTTGACGGAGCCGTATTGGAACACAAACAGTGGAACGGCGCACTGCCGGACCGATACACCGCAGCGCCTGATCTGGGCTTGCTGCCGTCATATCCCGGAAGGGTATATAAGGCGGAGGCGGATAAAACGCTCCGGTTCCTTGACGGAAGACACTTCTGCGCGACCAGGGACGGAATGCTGGCGGTGGAGAAAAACGGACATTGGTTCAGCGTGGGACCGGCATGGATGAACGGTCCTGTAAACGACATGGATGTCACTTCAGACGGAACGGTGTACGGCGTTGCCGGCGACCGGGAGGATATTCAGATAGTTTTTTCTTATAATGACGACTTAGGTCTTCGGTACCTCGGACCGGTGCAGGGGAGATCTGCCGAGCATGGAGAAAGCAAATCTGCCCGCCTCGATGCAATTGCCGTCAGCGGGGACGCCTCGGTCATCGTCATAGGTGCAGGCGGACACATGGGTACAGTGTATATTTATAAAAAATAAAGGGGCGTGAAAGCGCCCTTGCATAAACATATATCCCGGCGAAGCTTTCCCTCGTCCAACCGTTTTTCAAGGACGAAAAGCGTAGACCAAAACACGCAGAGTTCATTCCGGAATTCTGCGTGTTTTTGTTTGCACTCTCAATCGGCAGATTCAGATGGATGCGTAAAAACATCCTTATGAGAATTTGCTTTTTCGCTGTTTTTTTGAAAATATCGTTTTACTGTATATTTGCGAAGCGCTCGACCGCCTTTGTGAAGCTCTCAATCGTTTTATCCGCGTCGCCGTGCTCGATGCCGTCGCGGACGCAATGCCGGATGTGTCCCTCGAGCACGACCTTGCCGCAGTCGTTGAGGGCGGATTTTGCGGCGTTTATCTGCGAAAGCATATCCTCGCAAGGTACATCTTCGTCGACCATACGGTCTATCGCCTGAATCTGCCCGATAATTTTTTTGAGCCTGCGGTGCAGGTTTTCGGCGTCCATACACTGTTTCATTTTGTTGCTTCCATACCGTTAGGGGTATATGTAAATTACAGCACAAAAGTGCGGGGTTGTACCCGCTGATGGGCGCAGACACCAAGGAAATGTTCGTCGATCAGGGGAACGACCCCGGCCTTCGGGGCAGCTTTTCGGACGAAGAGGCCGCCGGTGAGATTTTGGAACTGCTGCGGCGCGGATGCTACCAGGCAGCGCCCGAGCCTGCGAGGGACAACAATCCGGGGGCGAATTCGTACCCGTTTATTCGCTTCACGACGGAGGAGCACACATTTTCCGTTGCCGCGCTGGGCGACAGGGTTCGCATATCCGTCGACAGAAGCTCGGAGTGTTATTATTCAAACATCGATACAGAGTTGAAAATAATGATTCTGGATATTCTGAACGAGCATTTTCCGAAGTGAGGCGGACATCGCGCTGAAAATTTGCGCAGAATATAAGATCCCCCAACCCGCGAAAGCGGGTTGGGGGATTGTTCTATAGTCTCACTTAGTCACATCCATAACCGTCGCGCAGAGCATGCTGTCGGCGGCGCTCGACGCGCGTTTTCATTTCCTCGAGAACGCCGGCTTTATATGAGATGGTGGTGCGGCTGCGGTCCTCAGTCCGCACGTCCGCGTAAAAGCCGTCCCGAAATTTTATCATGAGAGGAATCCTCCTTAAATGTTCATTGACAATATTGTAACACTCAGGGTGCGGGCTTTCAATACGCGGGGCGACAAACACTTGTTTTGCCGCTGAAATTTCGGGTTTCCTCTTGAAAAATGATTTCACACGTGCTATAATATGGCTGGATGAAAAATTTTGGTCATTTATATCGGCGCGCTTTTGCCGTCGGGTGGCCGGAGGAGTCCCGTCAGGCTGCCGCGAAGCGGCTTTTCAATTGCGCGTCGGTTAGCGTACGCTAACCAGCAAGAACACAAGAGAAAAAACGTTCAGAACAGGAGATTTGGCTATGAGAATTTTGGTGTTCGGCGCGCAGTCAAACGAGGCGCTTATCGGCAGAATTTTCGATGGGACAAAGTACAGGGTCACCCACAAGCCGAACATAGGCGACTATCTGCTTTGCCACGCGGCGTTTGTCATCCCGGCGGCCTTCGTCTGCTACAAGACCGACGGTGACCTGAAAAAGCTTAAAAAGGACACCGGCGGCTACATAAAAGCGGACACATGAAATAAGGAAAGAAAGATAGGAGGGCAGTATTATGCTGTTTGAAACATTGGGGGACAAGCGCAACCCCGCGGTGCTGTTTTTCCACGCCATGGGCGTGACCGGCGCGAGCAACGAGCCGGTGGCGCGGTACTTGCAGGATGAATATTTCTGCATCCTGCCGACCTCGACCGTCTATTGCGAGGGGCAGAGGTACGTAAGTAAGGCGGACGAGGTGAGGCAGGTCGGGGAGTTTCTGCGGGGCGAGGGCGTGAGCAGTCCGGCGCTTGTAGTCGCCTCGTCCATCGGCGCGGACCTCGCCATGGCGTTTCTCTCGCAGACGGAGTTGCCCGTCGGACACGTGTTTATCGACGGCGGGCAGTTTGCGCAGATAGGCCGCGGCACGCGCCGTATTATGACGCCGTTTCTGTATGCCGCCATCAGGAGCCTGTACCGCTCGGGCGGCCGGACGCTGAAGAAGATCATGTGGTGCGACGACGACGCCATCAAGCCCTATTTCGTCGCCGCCGGGCGGGCGCTGAAGTACGGCAACCTGCGCCGTCAGCTGGCGGACAGTCTTGAGGACAAGCCGTTCCCGCCGCTGCCCGATGAGTTGGTGCGGAACACCTGGTTTTCGTTCGGCAGCGCTGAGGAGCACTACAAATACCGGGACGCCGTGATGGCGGCGTATCCGGCGGGGCACTATCCCGTTTTTGAGGGGTACAACCACATGCAGTATCAGATACACGACCCGCATGGGTTCGCGGAAATGCTCAGATCGGTCATGGAGAAGGGCAGGCTGCCCGAGCTGGCCGTTCTCATGAAGGAAGGGCGAAATGAATAAGGTCACGACGCTTGACGAGAGCATAATTCACGACATCGGCCACGCGTTCGGGTACTACGATTACGGCGATGAGCACGGCCTTGCCGACGCATTCCCGAGCTCGTGTTTGCCGGAGGCAACCGCCTCGGCGTCCCGGTCATACTCGATACCGACGCCCGCTCCGAGTGCGACAAATATCTGCACCTCGGCATGCAGCTGGTCGGCACGCGCCGCTTCGGCGAGTACGGAGTGCTGTATGATCTGATAAAATACCCGGATACGGGTGCCGAGTCACAAAAATAAATTTGCGCAACTCCTTGACCTTTCGCCGAAAAAGTGCTATAATCCCTGCGTTGACTCGGAGGGCGAGTTGTTCAGAGAAACATCAGCCGGATAAGAGACAGACTGAGATGTCTGTTTCTTATCCGTTTTTTGTGTTAAGGAGGAATGTAAAATGGATCTTCTGAACGGAAAAATAAGACCGATGTACTTCAGGTATCTGTCGGCAGCGTTCGGCAGCGCGATGATTACGTCGGTGTACTCGATTGTGGATACGGCGATGGTCGGGCAATACCACGGGGCGGACGGAACGGCCGCGCTGGCTGTCGTCGCGCCGGTGTGGAATATCATATACAGCCTGGGTCTGCTGATGGGCATCGTAGGCAGCGTGATTTTCAGCACCAAGCGCGGCAGTGAGACGAAAGACGGCGACGAAAATCAGTATTTCACCGCGTCTGTTATCGGAGCCGTGGCGCTGTCTGTTCTGGCGTGGATAGGCGTTATTTGCTTTGAGCGCACGATACTGACCTTTTTCGGCGTGGACGAGTCGCTGCTCGCGCTGGCCATATACGGGCCGATCATTCAGGTCAGCACCTTCGTCCAGTGCTGCGCATACAGCGTCTGGGTCTGGGGCTGGCCCCGGAATCATCGTCCTTAGACAAAGTGCCGAAGGTGTCTATTGCTTTTTGGAGTCTGTAATGATATAATACTGTCAAAGCCAAGGAGGTGAGGATGATGGCAGACGACGGCGAGAAGGCGGTGCGGTTGGTGCGGCGGTACGGCGGGGACATTCTGCGCTCGGACGGAATGCAGAGCGAGAAGAGGTTCTTTCAGCACGGCAACGTCAGCGTATACGACCACTCGTTCGCGGTTGCGGTGCTGTGCGTGAGACTTGCGGACGCGCTGCCGTTCAAGGTTCATATGCGGTCTCTTATCCGCGGCGCGCTGCTGCACGATTACTTTCTTTACGACTGGCACGTGCCGGACGAGTCGCATAAGTGGCACGGCATTTTCCACCCGACGACGGCCTTCTGCAACGCGAACCGTGACTTCAGACTTGGTGCAATCGAGAAAAACATGATCCTCTCGCACATGTTCCCGCTCAACGCCAACCTGCCGCGCTGTCGCGAGAGCATGATACTCTGGGTGGCAGACAAACTGTGCGCCGTGCTCGAAACGTTGCCCGACCGGGACGGTAAACCGTCCGTCAGCTTCACGTTCAGGCCGGGGGAGGGCGTTGTCATCACCCGCCGGATGTGACAATACATATGCGGCTCGCGCCGCGACTACAAAAAACATAAGGAGTAAAACCATGAAAACAAGACTTTTGTCCGTAGTGCTGTGCCTTTGCCTGCTCGCAGGCGCGGCAGTCTCGCTCTCGTCCTGTAAGGCGGATGAGCCGGAGATCCCCGCGGGCGCCTACACGCGCATGACTGTGGACATCAACCCCAGCGTCGAGCTTATGGTCGACGACCAGAACAAGGTCGTCTCCGCCACCGCGCTCAATGACGACGGAAGCATACTCATCGCGGGCGAAGCCTTTGTCGGCAAGACGCCCGAGGAGGCGGTGCAGATGGTCGTCAGCCTCGCGACGGAGACAGGCTACCTCGTCAAGGGCGAAATTACAGCCGAGAGCGGCGGGGACGAGCAGAAAATCACCATAACCGTCTCGGGCGACTCCGAGTACGCAAAGCAGCTGCGCGAGAAGACGGAGGCCGAGGTGAAAAAGTTCCTCGAGGACAACCACGTCACAGCCACCGTCGAGAACGCACGCGCGTGGACGCTCGACGAAATGCGCAAAATCGTGGTCGACGACGGCATTTTCACCGAGGATGAGGTGGCCGAAATGACGGAGGATCAGCTCTGCCGCGCCCTCGCGGCCGGACGCGTCCAGACCGCCGAGCTTATCACCGTCGAGATGCGCGAGGTCTATTACCGCGCACGGGATTACAAAATTTCGTTTGCCGAGCGGCAGGCGACCGTTGACATCATAAACGGCATGGGCGACCTTTATAAGGTCGTGATGTCGGGCTACAACGTCGCGCTGACCTCCTACGGCCGCGCCATCGATACGTTTGACGAGCTGCGCTACGGTCTGCTGGTCTCGCCAGATTCAAGCTACCAGAAGGCGCTGGCGCGCCTGCGTGACGCCAAGGAGGAGCTTGTCAAGGAGAGACGGCTGATGCTGACCGTCAAGGTCGGCGACGAGAACTACGCCGAGGTGAGCGCGGCCTTCAAGCTCAGCGAGGAGAACTACGAGAATATGCTCAAGGCTGTCGAGGAGGCCGGCGAGGCCGCCAACGCCGCGCTTGAGAACACCGTCGCGCTGCTGCGCCAGAGCGAGGCGGCGCTGCGCGAGTTTGAGTCCAGGTTCCCGGAGGACATCACCGCGCGCCTGAGCGAGGAGGCCAAGAACATCGAGGCGCATGTCAATGAGGTCAAGGACGGCTTCTTTACCGAGTTCGAGACGGCGCACAAGGACGACATCGCCAAGATCGAGAGCGACCTCAAGGCCAAAAAGCAGGAGCTCATCGCCGCCGCGCGGGGCTGACGCGAGCCCGACATAAGCCTGACGGCACGGATTTTCCGGGCGTTCCGGGCAATTCCTGACATAAAAACCCCGCGTGGATCACCAAAACAGTGCTCCACGCGGGGTTTTGCGCGGGCGCAGCCTACGCTATCACGCCCCACAGGCAGAGCGGGACGCGAGGCGTCGGCGGAGTCAGCTTTTTTTCGGATATGAGCGTCTCAAAAAGAAACGCCATGACGTCGAGGCGGTGATGTATCTTGGCAATGTCGCCGCACTGCCCGACGAGCGCTGCGGGAACGCGCTTTGCGAGCGCACGCTCGGCCATGTCGGATATGTTCAGCATGCAGTCTGTCACCTCGTCGATGGTGGGCGAGAGAAGGGAGCAGACTTTCCTGAACACCTCGTCGCTGAACACGGGGAAGTTGGCCGAGAGGCGGTTGTCGCGGCAGATGATAAAGCCGTGCTCAATAAGCCACGGCAGCACGGGGTTCTCACGGTTTGCGGGCTTCTCGAGTATGGCGTCGCACATGGCTACGATTTTGTTTTCGAAATCAAAGTGGTCAAACATGGGCGACGACGCCTCGAGCACGCTGTAATTCTCGGCCGAGAACCACGCCGTGAACTCATTGTTCCACGACTCCATGGTGATGCCGCGGAAATGCGAGTGCTTTGTGGCGTCGTAATCGTGGCCGTACAGCCAGCCGTGCCCGCCGCGGGCGAGCGCGCACGGCTCGCCGAGGGGAGACCTTTCCCGCGCGGCAATGTAGGCTCGGACAAACGCAAGGTTGAGCAGACCGAACAGCAGTCTGTCGTCCTCGTAGTCGCGGCCGTGGAAGTCGAGCGCGCGCACCTGCGGCAGCAGCGCCACCGCCTTCGCAAACACGGAGTCCGCAATCGCGGCGTAGACGCCCGAGGTTTCCCTGACGAACTCGTCCTCGTACTCGCTTGTGATTATCACAATATTTGTCTGATATTTTTCGCCCGTCCGCCGGATGAGCCCCGCGGCCTCGAGGATTTCAAGCTCGTCCTCAAGATAAGGCATGGAAACGCCGAGCTCCACCGAAAGCTCCTCCGCCGTCATCGGCGCGCGGTAGGCGGCGAGCATTATGGAGCCGGGCAACTTGCGTCGGAACAGGCCGTCGTATCTGTTTCTGTCGCCCCAGAAGTTGATCCGGAACGTTCCGGGGTTGTAGCTTTTTTCACCGAGTGTTCTTGTCATACCGATACCCTCTTTCAGCAATTTGCGCGTCTTGAACAGGTGATATTTCACCATCTCGACGCTGATATTTTGTTCCTTTGCGATCTGAGAACAGCTCTTGTTGTCGACATAATAGGCGACGCACACCTCGCGATGAGCCTTTTTCATGAGTGAAAGCTCGCGGCGCAAAAGGTATATCTCACGGGACTCGGTCTCGCGCTCGATATACTCCTGCTCGGGCGAGAGGACGCAGACGTCGAGACTGTTCCCGACGTCGTCTGTGAGCTCATCCGTCATCGAGGAAAGCTCCTCCCGGCGGATGAAGCGCCGGAAGGTGTTGTCGGCGATACGCCAGACAAAGCCCCAGAAGGCGGCCTCGTTGCGCAAACTCGGCGCCGACGTGATTACCTCGTATACTATCTCGGATGCGAGCTCGTCGACTCTATCCTTGTTGTACAGCCGCGAGAACGCGTAGCCGTAGATGGCGGTCAGGTTGTCGGCGAGCAGCTCGGATGCTCTTTTGTCGGTCATGGTTGTTCTCCTGTTTTGAAAGCCTTCACCTATATAGTGTCGGCGTGGGGAGGGCGGTTAAGGGAATACGGAAAATTTAATTCTGACGCTCAGGCGGCTTTTGCGCGGCGCTACTCCGCCGTCGCGGCAGAGAGGGGGATGGAGTAGAGATTTGACTTTTGCGTGATGAAATACAGCCGGTCGCCGACGACGGCGCAGTCCTCGAGCTCCTCGGCGATCTCGGACACGTCGATGGGTGGCAGCAGGCGGCCGGTTTTCAGGTTCCACGCGCGTATGGCGGACGGATTTTCCGCCTTGCCCGTGCCGAAGGTGTAGAAAAGGTAGTCGCCCCACACCGTGCCGCCCTGCGTGAAGTTGACGTTGTACTCGGTGGTGAACTGTTCGACGACGTCGTCGGCGGTCAGCGTGACGTGGCGCTCGTCGGTCGACGGCAGGCGGAATTTTGTGATTATGTAGCGGTTTTCGGCGTAATATGCGTCCATGGAGCGGTTGGTGCGGTAGCGCGCGCCGTGCAGCCAGATGTGCTCGCCGTCAGTTCCGACGAGCCACGACGGCCAGCCCCAATATGGCATGTACCCGGCGCGCTCAAAGCCGGACTGATCGAGCTCGATTGTCCCGATGCACTCCGAGGTGTAGACGCCGTCCTTCTCGGTGATGTTCTCGATGCTGCACTTCATGACGTTGCCCGAGTTGCCGTCGACGACGTAGAGCAGCGGTATGGGGTTGCCGCGGTAGTGTATGGTGCTGAAGTTGCAGCTGTTGGCGTGGTTTGCGGTCGAGGCAGAGCCGAGGCGGAAGGTCGCTATCGGCTCGGGCGAGCCTGTGGCGAGGTCGTAGACGTTGCAGTCGCCAGTGTGGTAGAGCTGGAACAGCCTGTCCTGCCACACCGACATGCCCTGGACGGAATTTTTGACCGTCCCCTTGCTGAATTTTATTATTTTGGTGATGACCATGGGTTCGGTCTCCTTTTCGTGGGATGTTGTGACCTCGGCGGAGGTCGACGCGCCGGATGATGTCCCCGGTGATGTCTCGGGTGATGTTTCGGGCGGCGTGGACGAGGTGCCGGGGGAACCCGGCGTTGTGTCCGAGCCCGATACGGAGGTAACCTGCGGGGTAGTACCCGGTGAAGTGCCGCCCGCGTCCGGCGCATTCCCGCGGCAGCCCGCGAGCGCCAGCAGCGCGAGGAGGACGAGCGATATTGCAAATGCTTTTTTCATATTGAACTCCCGATGTCGCGCCGCATGCGGCGTGGTTTGCCCCTATCATACCACAAAGCGCCACACAAATCAACCCACGGCAGCTTTGTTGACATAGTCGCCGGGGGGTGGTATAATGAAAAATATTAAAGTTGAGCCCGGCGCGGCCGGGTGCGGAGGAAAGTTATCATGAGCAAAAAGATCATCGCCATAGGCGGCGGAAGCAACGGGAAGGTGCGCGCGGACGGCACGCGGGCGCCGTATGAGCTGGAGGAGCAGGATCGCGAGATTATCCGGCTGACGGGCAAGGAGCGTCCGCGGCTGCTGTTTATCGCGCATGCCAAGCCGCTCGAGCAGCAGGCCGGGTATTTTGAGCTGATGTCCGGGCGGTACGGCGGCGTTTACGGCTGCGAGTGCCGGACGTTCGGCAGCGAGCGGCTGTGTGAGCGCGAGTACGTGCGCTCGCTCGTCGACTGGGCGGACATAATTTACGAGGGCGGCGGCAACACGCTGAATCTCATGGAGCGCTGGCGCGAGTTTGGTTTTGACGGTGTTCTGCGCGAGGCGTGGGAGGCGGGAAAGGTAGTCTGCGGCGTTTCGGCGGGGGCGAACTGCTGGTTCCGCGGCTGCTGCTCGGACTCGCTCAAGAGCCGTCTCGGCTCCGATGCGCCAATGATGAACGTTCCGGGAATGGGGCTTGCGCGCGGCATGTTTGTCCCGCACTGCGACGAGCCCGGTCGCGCCGGGGAGGCGATGAAGCTGTCGCGCGGCACGGACGAGACCGTCATCATGGTCTCCAACCGTGCGGCGCTCGAGATAGTCGACGGCTACTACCGAATGATAGTCAGCGACGTTACCGCCCCCGCGTACGGCGAGCGCGCGCACTGGGACGGCGGTGTCTACCGCCGCGAGCGCATTCCCGTCACCCCCGACCTCCGCCCGTTCGACGAGCTGTTCGAGTGGTGATCGTTATATCTGGGGCGATGGCTCAGACCCCACCAAGGGCACGCCTCGGGGCCAGCCCCGAACCCTGCCAAGGGGGCTTTTTGAAAAAAGCCCCCTTGGAACCCGCAAAAACTTTCACAAAAAGGACGGGTCGGAGTTTGTGGGATGCTGGGACGGGTGGTTTTGAGCGTTTAAGTGCAGATGTTGCGGCATCACGTTGTAGACCAGCACCGCCCTGCTTCGCGTGCGGTGCCCATTCGGAATGGCGGAAGGATGTTTGTGAAGCGCGCCCGATTTTCGGGAAAAGATACTCCGCTTTCGGCGGCCAACGTGCGGTGGGGCACGTCTTCCGCCGCAGGGGTGACCATTGGTCGCCCGCCGCAGAGCACGTAACCCCCCCGCGTAATTTTTCGGAAAAGCGTAGACAAAGCGGATTTTGTATGATATAATTGTCAATGATTGATAAGTTAATTGATGGGAGCCGCCGGATTAAAGTTCGCAATGAAGTTGCATGTCAAAGGTTGAAGACGACTTCATGTAAAAGGCACCTGCCGATCCGCGCGACGTCGCGCGCTTCATCGAGGAGGTGCCTTATTGGACTAAGGAAAAACACGGCAGACTGTACCGCCTCATGTATCAGATATACACGCATCCTAAGTACATGGAGCACGGTAAAAGATTTTTCGAGGGCGTCAACGAGCGCTATACAGCCTACGCAAAGCAGCTCGAGCTCAAAATCGGCATACCCTACGACGTAATAACCCCGCTGATATTCATTTTCGTCCGCGCCTGCGAGCATTACGCTATGTTCGAGGACGAGTATTACCTGAACAGCCAGATGGAAGTCTTAAGGCTTCACCGCGCAATTCCGATGGTGCAATTGCGCAGTCAGATTTTTCGTCAGATGAAACAAAAATTCGTAGGCTGTAGCAGCGCTACAGGCAAGAATTCAACATGAGCCGGGAGCTGCACGACCTCATGATAACAGACAAATGCGTCTACATCCGTGCCGCGCGGGACTGCCAACCTACCCGCGCCGAAGAATATTTCGTTGACGTCATACGACGCCCTGACGGTGCAAAGCGGGTTTGTCAATGTGCTGGTCATTGACGGCGATACCGACATTGAGTCATGACTTCGGCACAGAGAAATCTGTGCCGAATTTTTTTGTTCACCTATTGAAATATTGTACGAAGTGTGGTAAAATACAATAAGTTACGGTACTGTATTCAGCAAAAATATAAACCCGAAGGAGGTACATATGAAACTTTCCGTAAAATTATTAGCGCTGGCGATGGCGCTGCTTATGCTGATGTCCGTCGTTATGCTGACTTCGTGTGAAAACAATACACCAGGCTCCGATGACACCACCCCGGTTGATGGTTCTTCGTCCGGCGACGGCAGCACGAGCCAGCCGTCCGGCGACGATACTACTCCCGCAACGGGTGACCTCGAGTTTGTCTCGGGTGACACGGCTATTGTCCGGGTCATTCGTGACGAGGACGCTGACGCGCAGTCCGTTCAGGTTGCGGGCGCATCCCAGATCCGCACGCTTATCGGCGAGCTGACCGGTGTTACGCCCGATATAACCACTGACTGGCTCAAGAGAGGCAGCGAGTACGACCACAACACCGTTGAGGTTCTCGTCGGCTTCACCGATTACAGCGAGACTACGGACACGCTGGGCTCCATCAACCTCGGCGAGTACATGGTCAAGGTTGTCGGCAGAAAGCTGGTTGTTGTCGGCTACACTGACGACGCTATCGAGAAGGCCTGCGAAGAGGCCAAGCAGCTCATAAGGAGCCTCGCCGCCAAGGGCTCGCTCACTATCCCCGCCGACACGCTCATCACCGGCGTCACAAACCAGATGCTCAACGTGCTGCCCGGCTATGAGAACGGCACGTTCTCTGCCTCCTACAAGGGCGGTAACAACTCCACCGAGCTGATTTTCAAGAATACCACCCCTGAGGCCTACTCGGCCTACGTCAGGAAGCTGGAGTCTGCCGGCTTCACGACCTACACCACCAACACCATCACCGACAACCAGTTCGCAACGCTCAACAGCGACAAGTACACCGTCAACGTCGGTTACTACGCATACGAAAAGTCGACCAGACTTATAATCGAGAAACTTGCGCCCGCAGTCGGACTCAAGAGCGACAATGTTTACACTCCTGTCACCACCTCGCAGATCACCATGCTCGGCCTTCAGTACAACAACGGTTCCGAGGATGTCTGCAACGGTCTGAGCATGCTTATCCGTCTGACAGACGGCCGCTTTATCGTCGTCGACGGCGGCTTCAACCGCTCTGCCGACGCTCAGTTGTTGCTCAAGACTATGCAGGAGCAGTCCAAGGACTACCTCAAGAACGGTGAGAAGATCACAATCGCCGCATGGATTATCACCCACGCGCACGGCGACCACTCGGGCATGATAGGCAAGCAGTACGGCACCTTCAGAGGTGTAAATGTCGAGAAGTTCGTCGTCAACTTTATGTCTGACGAGGAGAGAAACAAGGCTATCGGCTCCAATGCGTATTCCGGCAACTGGTCCTCCGGCGAGGGCGGCGGCTGGACGAATGTTGTAACCGCAGCCAATGCGCTGAAGGCTACCATGCAGTACGTCCACGTCGGACAGACCCTCTACATAGCCGATGCCACGCTCGAGGTGCTCTACACCATCGACAGCTACGCTCCGAACACCTGTAACGCCTTCAACACCACCTCGCTCATCATCAAGATGACGTTCGGCGACGGCACCACCTTCCTTCTGACAGGTGACGCCACCGGTAACGGCTTCCAGATAGCCGCCAAGATGTTCGGCAACTACCTCAAGTGCGATATCCTCCAGGTCTCCCACCACGGTTACACCACCTGGGGTAACGATTCCGGCACAATCAGCGCCTACCGTTATGTCGCTCCGACCACGCTGCTGTGGCCGCAGGGTTCCTCCGCTTTCCCGAAGTATAAGAGCAAGGCGTACAACGTTGTTCTGTTCTCCAAGGATTTGGGCGGTTCGAACGACAACTTCAAGGAGTGCTACGTCGCAGGTCTTGAGGGCGAGAGTGTCATTATTCCGATACCCTACACGACAGGCAACGCGATTGAGACGAGAGTTTCGAAGTAAATTGCATATGCGCGTGTGCTTTAATTAAAATGTTTTTTGCGGTTCTCGCAGGTGGCGACCTGCGGGAGCCGCTTTTTCTATAAATAAGTTCTTTGGCTTTGGGAAGGCACGCCACAACGTCGGCGGGACGTTAAGAAGTGTTCTTTCTCTGTTGCATAACAGAAAAGTACACTTTGAACACGTCGGAATTCTCCACGGCGACTACTTTTCATAAAAAAGCGGCCTCCGACGAGCATCCCGGCGGAAACCGCAAAAAACAATTTAATATTTAATCGCATACGGGCATATGCCAATACGCCCACCTTCTCAGTACCCGCGTTTCCCCCGGAAAAACCTCCATATCAGCTTCCGTATAAAATCCGCCGGGAAGACCGCCAGCGACAGCAGCATTGTCACACCCAGCTCGCGGGCGGTCAGCGGCGCTGTGCGCAGTACGCTGCCGCCGAGGTAGACAAATATCAGCTGCACCGCAAGCACGGCCGTCATTATCCCGATGAAGGCCGGGTTGCCCGAAATCCCGGCGAGCAGACTCAGCCGGTCCGTGCGCGCGTTGAAGCAGTTGAAAACCGACGCGAAGATGAACAGCGCAAAAAACGCCGTCAGAAGATATATGTTGTCCTGCGCGGGTCGGAACTGCCCGACAAGCCCCGGCAGTTTGAGAAATAACAGGCATAGCCCGACAGTAAACCCGCCGAGAAAGACTATTTCGTTCACCATGTAGCGGTTGAGAATGGGCTCATCGCGTCGCTTGGGCCGCTCGCGCATGCACGACTCGAGCGGCGGCTCGCCCGCAAACGCAAGCCCGCCGAGAGTGTCCATGATTATGTTGATCCACAGCATCTGAACGACTGTCATCGGCGCGTCGATGCCGATAAAAGGCCCTATCATCGACACCCCGACCGCGCAGAAGTTCATGGTCAGCTGGAGCGTGATGAACTTGCGGATGCTCTTGAAAATGTTGCGCCCGTACAGCACCGCGCGGCAGACCGACGCTAAATTGTTGTCGAGTATGATAATGTCCCCGGCGTCCTTGGCGACCTGCGTCCCCGCGCCCATCGCAAAGCCGATGTCGGCGCGCTTCAGCGCGGGCGCGTCGTTGATGCCGTCGCCAGTCATGCCGGTGACGAGCCCCGCCTCCTGCGAAATGCGCACGAGTCGGCTTTTGTCGGCGGGCAGCGCACGCGCGATGACGCCTATGCGCGGCAGCAGCTCGCGCAGCTTGTGGTCGGACATGCGAGCCAGCTCCTCGCCGACGAGGCACAGGTCGACCCCGCGCCCGAGTATGCCGCAGCGTGTGGCGATGGCCTCGGCCGTGTCGCGGCTGTCGCCCGTTATCATGACGACGTGTATGCCCGCCCCGCGTAGCCGCGCGACCGCACCCGGCGCTTCTCGCCGCAGATGATCCTCCAGCGTGACGATGCAGACAAGCGCCAGACTGCCGATTTTGTCGAGCGTCAGACCCTGCCGCCCCTCGGCGAGCATGAGCGTGCGCGCGCCGGTGCGGTTGAGAGAGGTCAGCATGACGGACACCGCCGCGCTGTCGAGCGGCCTCTCGACGCCGTCCGGCGTCATAAACGTGCGGACGTAGGGCAGCAGCAGCTCGGGCGCGCCCTTGATGAGCACCCGCCCGTCCGACAGCGCCGCGGACGCATATTTGCGCGCGCTGTCAAACGGCTGACGCCTGACCACGCGCACTTGCCCCGACCAGCCCGCCGGGAGCGACGCGAGCAGCGCGCGGTCGGTCGAGTTGCCGCCGCTGATGCCGTCCGCGCCTACGATGGCGGAGTTGTTGTAAAGACAGCCGCGGCAGAAGCCGTCGTAAAGCGCGCCGCCGCGACGGCGCAGGGCGTCGGTGCTGTGGTAGCTCTGTCCCGAGCCGTCGTAAATGTCGCCGACGGCCAGCCTGCCCTCGGTCAGCGTGCCGGTCTTGTCAGTGAAAAGAATGTTCATGCTGCCCGCCGCCTCGATGCCGACCGGACGCCGCACCAGCACCTGGTCGCGCACCATGCGGCGTATGTTGGCCGACAGCACGACGGCTATCATCATGGGCAGCCCCTCCGGCACGGCCACGACTATGACGGTCAGCCCCAGCGTCAGCGCGTGAAGCAGCGTCCCGGCCATGAAGCGCCAGTCCTCGAGCTTGGAGAGAATGACATCGGTGCGCCAGCCGCTGTCAAGCAGCAGCGTGTCCGTGAGGCTTATCGCCATAATCAGCGCCGCCATTATGTAGCCGAGGACGCTTATCTGCTTTGCCAGCTTTGCGAGCCGGATTTTGAGCGGGCTGTCCCGTGTCTCGGCCTGCACCTCGCGCGAGATTTCGCCGAGCGTTGTCGCGTCGCCGACGCGGACTATCACGGCCTCGCCCTCGCCCGTCATGACGGCGCACCCGCGGAATACCGCCTCGGACGACGCCGGATTCAGCCGCTCGGCGACGCTGCGCGCCGCGCCCGCGGCTCTGGCGGCCGGGGACTTCTGCACCTCGCACGACTCGCCCGTCAGCGCCGACTGGTCGACGCCGACGTGGCCGCTTATCATGAACCCGTCGGCGGGAATGCGGTCGCCGGGGGCGAGCAGCACTATGTCGCCCACCACCACCTCGCCGACCGGCAGAGTGACGACGCCGCGCGACCGCCGCACGCGGCACCTCTCCTGTCCCGCCTGACGGCTCAGGCGGCGGAAGGCGTTCTCGCTGCCCTGCTCGGACAGCGTCGAGATGAGCGTCGCCAGCACAACAGATACGCCGATGCCGACGCACTCCATCCAGTCGCCGCCGCGCAACGTGAACAGAATGTTGATGATGAGCGCGCCGATGAGTATGCGTATGACGGGGTCGCCGAGGTTGCCGAGCAGTCGGCGGAGGAAGCCGGGGCCGCGGTGCTCGGTCATGACGTTTGAGCCGTGCTCGCGCCGCGACGCGGCGACCTCCTCCGGCGTCAGTCCCGACGGCGAAAGGAAAAAGCCCTTGCCGGGGGACGTGCCGGGCTCGGGGAATTTATTGTGCGTTTGTGTTGTGTTCATTTGGCTTATCCACTCCGTTTTATTTTACTATACAATATATTCGCCGCGGCGCGGGGATATACGGCGGGCGCGCGAGAGGAGTCAATAACCCCGCCCCACTTGACAACGTCCCGGCGATGTGGTATAGTAAAACATGGATAGACGCAACCCGAATTACAGCCTGAATAAACATAACCGAGGTAACCATGACAATAGTTGACCTTCTTGAGCAAAATAAAAACCTGTACGGCGACGAAGTGGCGCTGGTCGAGCTCAACCCCGAGCTGCCCGAGACGCGCCGCCTGACCTGGCGCGACTACGAGCTGGTTCAGCCCACCGCAAACGCAACCTACCGCCGCGAAATAACGTGGAACGTCTTCAACGAGAAGGCCAACCGCTTCGCCAACGCCCTGACCGGCCGCGGAATAGGCCGCGGCGACAAGGTGGCGATACTTATGATGAACTGCCTCGAGTGGCTGCCCGTCTATTTCGGCATTCTCAAGACGGGCGCCATGGCCGTTCCGCTCAATTTCCGCTATTCCTCCGATGAGATACGCTACTGCCTCGACCTTTCCGAGTCCGACGCGCTGGTCTTCGGACCCGAGTTTATCGGCCGCGTCGAGGAGATAGCCGACGAGGTCAGCCGCAACCGCCTGCTGATTTATGCCGGTCCCGGCGTCGTCCCGACGTTCGCCGACGACTACGCCTCAATGACCGCCGACTGCTCCTCGAGCTTTGAGTCCCGCGGTCTCTGTGAGGATGACGACGCCGCGATTTACTTTTCGTCCGGCACGACGGGCTTCCCCAAGGCCATTCTGCACAAGCACCGCGCGCTTATGCACGCCTGCCGCGTCGAGCATGCGCACCACGCGCAGACGCATGATGACGTTTTCCTCTGCATTCCGCCGCTCTACCACACCGGCGCAAAAATGCACTGGTTCGGCTCGCTGCTCGTGGGCGGCCGCGCGGTACTTCTCAAGGGCACGCGCCCGGCGTTCATACTTGACGCCGTCTCGCGCGAGCGGTGTTCCATCGTTTGGCTGCTTGTTCCGTGGGCGCAGGACATTCTCGCCGCGCTCGACTCGGGCGAGCTTAACCTCGCCGATTATGACCTCTCGCGCTGGCGTCTGATGCACATAGGCGCGCAGCCGGTGCCGCAGAGTCTGGTACACCGCTGGCTTGGCTACTTCCCGAACCACAAATACGACACAAACTACGGCCTCAGCG
>CAVIBA010000010.1:0-3466 GCA_963640785.1 Bulleidia sp. | reverse complement strand
GCCCCGGCGCGGTGCATCTCGGCGTCGAGAACGTGCACAAGGTCGGCGCTATCGGCGTGCCGGGCTACGGCTGGGAGACGCGCATCGTCGGCGACGACGGACACGAGGTGTCAGACGGCGAGGTCGGCGAGCTGTGCCTGCGCGGGGACGGCGTCATGGTCTGCTATTACAACGACCCCGCCGCCACCGCCGCCGTGCTCTCGGACGACGGCTGGCTCCGCACCGGCGACATGGCCATGCGCGACGGGGACGGCTTCATCTGGCTCGTCGACCGCAAAAAGGATGTCATAATCACTGGGGGCGAGAATCTGTATCCCGTCCAGATAGAGAATTTCCTCAGCGCGCACCCGGACGTGCTGGACGTCGCCGTCATCGGCCTGCCGGACGCGCGGCTCGGCGAGATAGCGGCCGCCGTGATACAGCTGAAGGAGGGGCACACCTGCACCGTCGACGATATAAACGATTTCTGCCGCGCCCTGCCGCGCTACAAGCGCCCTCGCCGCATAATTTTTGCCGATGTCCCGCGCAACCCGACCGGCAAAATCGAAAAGCCCCACCTGCGCCGCATGTACGGTGCGGACGAGCTGGTGAACGCGCAGAATAAGTCGTGAGGAGCCGCGGTACATAAGCATAGCCGCGCAATTGCACCCTCGGAATTGTGCGCTGAAGCCCAAAAATCCCGGCGAGCGTTCCGCTCGCCGGGATTTTTTATTCTTGTGCGATTTACGATGGATTTTCTTAACCGACGCGGGCTCAGAGCTCGGGAATGTCGGCGATGACGTACTTTTCGCCTGCCTCGAGCGCGCGGCGCGCGGCGGCCTTGCCCGTCACGACAAAGTGGCGGTTTTTGTAGGGAATCAGCCGGATGGGCTCGTCATCGGGGCCTGTCGCATCGCCGGGAATGGTCAGCGCGCGGGGCGAGATGTATATGCGGCGACGGTAGGCAGCGGGGTCGGCGGTGTAGGCGTCGAGAGCCTCCTTTATTATCGGGATGTAGTCGTCAATGGAGAAATAGGTGGTGTCGAGAATGAGGTCGTAGTTGGCATAGTCGTAGTTGTCGACGCCGTAGATGGTGCGGAAGCGGAGGTTTTCGGCGTCCGAACGGACGACCAGCTGCTGCGTCGCCTCCTCGGCGCTGGTGTACGGCTCCTCGGAGCGCGGGTCGTCAAACACGCGCGTGCCGGCCACGACGGGGTCGATGGACACAAATATCTTAAAGGACTTGACGGCAAAATGCCACGCCATACGCGAGTCGAAGATAATATTGTCGTCCGCGCGCTCGCGGGAGACGCGCTCAACAGTGCTGTCGATCATGTGGTCATAGGACAGATTGTCGTTCATAATCTCGTTCATCTCGACCATGTTTACGCCCATCTTCAGCGCGATTTCACGCTGATATTCGCCCGTGCTGTAGCGCTCGTAGCCGAGCTGATCGCGAATGAGCTTGCTGATAGTGGTCTTTCCGCTGCCTGTCCTGCCGGTTATGGTAATGTGCATATAGCCTCCTGTTGCCCTAACACAAACGGCGGCTCGGGATTCCTGCCGCCGGAAAAATGTTGATATATTATTATACATTATTAATTGCATTTTGTCAATAGAATCGGAAGGTTTTTTACGGGCGGCAGCGCCCGGCGCACGGGCGGCCGAAATTTCAAAAATCTGATTGACAATCCTGCGGTTTGGTCTTATAATATAGGCAGAAAAATATTTTTTCGGAGGATGAAACAATGAAGGTAACGAAAGAATCCCTGATAGGCGACGTTCTTGAGTACGACGTCAACACCGCCAAGTTTTTCTTTGAGATCGGCATGCACTGCCTCGGCTGTCCCGCTTCCCGCGGCGAGAGCATAGCAGACGCCTGCGCCGTCCACGGAACCGACGCCGACGAGCTGGTCAAAAAGCTCAACGACTACCTCGCATCTGTCGGCAAATGAGCCTTGCGGCACCGAAGCTCGATGCCCGTCTTGCCACCGCCGCGGAATATGTCCGCGGCGGCAGGCTTGCCGACGTCGGCACCGACCACGCCTACCTGCCCGTCGCAATGGTGATTGAAGGGCGCTCGTCGGACGCAGTCGCGTCGGACGTGCGGCAGGGGCCGCTTGAGCGCGCCCGGCAGACGGTGGAGAGGTACGGCGTCGGGGCGCGCGTTTCGCTCGTCCTCACCGACGGGCTGCGCGGCATCGGTAGCTACACGCCTGACGACATCGCCATATTCGGTATGGGCGGCGAGCTCATCGCCTCGATTATAGAGGCGGCGGCCTGGGTCCGCGATCCGCGCGTGCGGCTCATACTCCAACCCATGACACGCCGCGCCGAGCTGCGGCGCTATTTGCTTTCACACGGCTTCGGTATTGAGGACGAGACCATGTCGCTTGCCGACGGACGCATTTACCAGACCATATGCGCCGCCTATACCGGCCATAACGCTGAATACACTCCCGCCGAGTACGAGCTCGGCAGGTGCAATATACATAAGGGCGGGGAGCTGTATACCCGCTATCTCGGACAGCAGTGCCGTCACCACGCCGCAATTCTCGGCGCGCGCGGCGTCGACCGCTCGTCCGACGACCCCGAAGCAGAGCTTCTGCGTCAGCTTGAAAAACTGAATGGAGAGACCAACATATGAACATACGTGAGCTGTACGAATACCTCGAGCGCCGCATTCCGCGCTCGCTTTCCTGCGACTGGGATAACGACGGCCTTATGTGCTGCCCCGACCCCGACCGTCAGGTGCGGCGGGTGCTTATCGCGCTGGACGTCACCGGCGAGGTGGCCGACGCCGCGGTCGACGGCGAATTCGACGCGGTGCTCTCGCATCATCCGCTGATATTCGACCCGCTTCGCAGCCTCACGCCGGATGACGGCACGGGCGCAAAGCTGATAAATCTCGTCCGCGCGGGCATCGGCGTCATGTCCTTCCACACGCGGCTCGACGCGCTGGACGGCGGCGTCAACGATATGCTCGCCGAGGCGCTCGGGCTCTCCGACATCGAGCCGTTCGGTGACGGAGAGGGCGTCCCGATGGGCAGAATCGGCACGCTTGAGCACGCCGTCGACCCCGCCGAGTTCGGGCGGACGGTAAGGGAAGCGCTCGGCGCACCGGGCGTGCTTGTCGCTTCCTGCGGGCGGCGGTGCAGCCGCGTTGCGGTGCTCGGCGGCGAGGGACGCGACTTTATTCTGCCCGCGCGCGCCGCGGGCGCCGACACGCTTGTCAGCGGCAGGCTGGGCTACCACAGCATGATGGCGGCGGAGGAGCTGGGCATCAACCTCATCGAGGCCGGGCATTTCTACACCGAGGATCCCGTCTGCGACCGGCTCGCCGAAATGGTGGCCGCCGCCGACCCTGCTATTGAGACCGAATACATGAAGAGCTGTTCGCTCAGACTCGTCTGAGTGCGGCGGTAAGGAGATAAGTTTGAAACAAACATCTAACACATGTACTTTGCTACGACAAAAAAGAGTACAA
>CAVIBA010000009.1:0-25427 GCA_963640785.1 Bulleidia sp. | reverse complement strand
ACATAGAAATACTCCTCCCTTATAGAATCGAGTACACAACATAATTTACATTATGCAATGGTGTTTAACATATGATACACCATAAAGATCAGTTTGTCAAGAGATAAAGAACAAGTTTTCATATTTTTTTGCTCGAAGTGAGTCATTTATAGCGTAATTTTTAATACTGCAGGGTATAGCAAGCAGAAAATCACCACTAATTACATAGGCCGAAAACTTAAGGGCGTGACCGAAAAAGCCAATGAAATCTCAACATTTTTCATTGGCTCCAAAGTCATGCAATTTTTTGTTTTTATCTTAACACGATGACCCTTCGCGTAATTGCCCTCACAACATAATGTAAATTATGTTGTGTACTCGATTCTATAAGGGAGGAGTATTTCTATGTATGCGTATGAGTGATGTAGTGTCAGGCCAGATGCAGTTCCCCTGAGAGGGCTTTAGTGTTCATTAATTTTATTTTAGACTTTTACGGAAGGAAAGGTAAAGATGAAAAAGAAAATTTTAGCTGTTGTACTTGCCGCCCTGATGATCATTTCGATTCTGCCGGTAACTGTGTTTGCCGCAGATGCGAAATGTCCTGGAAAGGGCAATGTTCACACGCTGGATAACTGTACGTCAGAGGTTGAATCTGTCGTTGCCGGAACCTGCGATGAGCACGATCATCATGACGGTTTCACTCTTTATGAGTGCACCGTTTGCGGCGACCACTTTGTCGACAACTTTGTTGAGGTCGAGCACGAGTGGGTTGAAAAAAAGAAGGAAACGCCCGCCACGTGTTTGAAGGATGGCACGACTGCCACCTACGAATGCAAGGTGTGCAAAGCCACCAAAGGCGGCGAAACGATTCCTGCGCTGGGGCATGACTTTGAAATCATTGAGTCTACCGGCGATTGCGAGCACGAGGGAAAAATCGTTACCAAGTGCAAGAATTGCGGTAGCACAAACACTCAGCTTGTGAAGGGCGATGGCCACGCATGGTCGGAGCACCCCACTTCCATCAAGAAGGAGCCGACCCATACCACAACCGGTATAGCGGTCTACACCTGCCAGAACGAGGGATGCACTGAGACCAAGGAAGTCATCATCATGGCTACCGAGAAGCACGAGCATGTCGTTCATCATAAGGCTGTTGAGGCTTCCTGCAAGACCCCTGGTACTGCTGAGTATTGGGAGTGCACTGATTGCGGCAAGCTGTTTACAGAAGAAAAGTGTGAGAATGAAACCACACTCAAAAAGCTGGCCGTTACCAAGGACGGTCATGACAAGAAGTTGATTCACCACGAAACGGTTGCAGCAACCTGCACCTCTACCGGCATCAAAGAGTACTGGGAGTGTGAGGTTTGCGGCAAGAAGTATCTTGATGAATCCGGAACCACGCTCATAAAAGATTTTGCAAAAGAAACAACTATTGCAAAGTTGGCTCATGCCTACGAGTTTGATAAGACAATCGCTCCCACCTGCACTGAAAAGGGCTTTGATCAGTATAAGTGCAGCGTATGCGGCGATATTGATCAGAAAAATGCGGTCGACGCTCTTGAGCACACTGACTGGGATGACGCTACAAACACCAACAAGAACGAGGACGATGCAACCTGCACTCTGGCGGGTGTACGTCACTGGAAGTGCGGCCGTTGCGGCGAAGACCGCATCGAGAAGACTGATGATGTTCGTGGTCACACCGAATATGACGACGAGTCAAGCAAGGATAAGAAGGTAATCAAGGAAGCCACCTGCACTGAGGATGGCGAGAGAACATGGAAGTGCGGCAGATGCGATGCTGAGATGAGTGAAGTCATCGAGGCTCTCGGTCACACTGGGTTTGGCTCTGATAAGAGCAAAGAATCTTCAGTTCCGTCCAAGAAAGCTACCTGCACTGAGGCTGGCTTGAACACCTGGAAGTGCGGCAGATGCGACGCCGAGCTTAGTAAAACCATCAAGGCTCTAGGCCACACCGCATATGATGATCTCACAAGCAAAGACGCCGCAATCAAGGATGCCACCTGCACCGAGGACGGCGAGAAGACTTGGAAGTGCGGCGGATGCGATGCTGAGATGAAAACAATCATTAAAGCTACCGGTCACGATTTCAAACAGACTGAATACACGGCTCCCACCTGCATCAACAAAAGCGGTCTTCGTAAGTTCGCGTGCTCCAATTGCGACGCAACCTACGAGGAGAAAGTGCCCTTTGATCCTACCAAGACATATGACAGTCTCGCGGATGCCAAGGTGGATCATTGTAACCTTGTGGCAGACAATCTGATCGAGAAGAAGGCTGCTACCTGCTCTGCTAATGGTTACGAAAAGTACAAGTGCCCTGATTGCCTGTCTGTTGTGACTATTACTCTGAAGAAGGATACAGCGTTACATAGCTACGTCAAGGTTGACGCTGTCGCTCCGACCTGCGTGAAGGCTGGTACTGATGAGTACGATAAGTGCGAGTACTGCGGCTACGCAAAGTATAAAAGCCTGGATTACAACGAAAAAGGCATTCAGGTTAAGGATAAGAAGACCAAACTTGCAGATGTTATCAAATTGCCTGCAACCGGACACAACATGTTCTTGGACATTTCAAGAGATGTCACATGTGAAGAGTTCGGATATAAGCACTGGGTATGCGGCAACGAGGGCTGCACCTATGAGCACATAACCGACTACGTCCGTGCAACCGGTCACGTTTGGACTAAGGATACCATCAACTCCACGGCTGCAACCTGCACCGAGGGCGGCCTGACCGTTGAGTACTGCACCAACGGCTGCGGCGGGAAGAAGTTCACCGAGCTCGAGGCTCTTGGTCACAAGAACAAGGCCGGCGATAAGCTCGAGGATTCCTGCACCAACACCGCAAAAGATCGCAAGTGCGTGAATGGTTGCGGAGCCACAATCGGCCAGGCTCACCACGATGAGGTTGAAATAACCGTTGCTGCAACCTGCAAGAACTACAAGTATGACCTCAGAATGTGCTATTACTGCCATACTGCAAATATTCTGAAAGTCTATGAGACTGAGGGCTACGGCGACCACAACTACGGCGAGTGGATCGTTACAACTCGGCCCACTGCTGACAAAGAGGGCGAAGAGGCCAGAACCTGCCAGATCTGCGGCGAGGAACAGACCCGCAAGATAGCTACCACCGCTGCTATCGACGCATCCTTTGAGATCGTCAATGCGGCTAAGGAGGGCGCTGACTTCACAGATTCCGCGCTTGTAGCCGTCAAGCTTGTTCTGAACACCACGAGCACTGATATTTGGGGTATCTCCTTTGCTGTAAAATATGACAGCAAGGTTGTTAAGTTTGAGAAGTGTGAAATGCTCAGCAAAAAGCTGGACACCAATGCCAACGCTCACGACGACGAGAAAGGTACTGTCAGAATCATTGCTCAGGCTTCCAACGGTGACGACAAGGAAAAGCAGAATGTCACCCTTGAGGGCAAGGAAGAGTTTGCTATCCTCTACTTCCGCATTAATTCTGCTGCTGCCACCGAGACCGCGTTCTCGTTCGGTACCATCGAGGCTATGACCTTCGAGGAGAAGGTTCTTAGAGTTGACGGCACTTCTGCAAAGATCGAGATCAAGCAGTTCCTTGATGCAAATGGCGACGGCGATGTCAATATGCACGACCTGCTGCTCGTTTACAAGATGACCATCGGTGAAGTTGGAGCCATATACGATGCAGTTGTCGACGTAAACAAGGATGGCGTAATCAACTACGTTGATCTGCTTGCTCTGTATGAGTACTATCTTGGTGCAAAGGATTACAAAGCGATGACAGCTCTCAGACCCTAATTGTTAGGTATAGGAGAGCAAAGCCATGAAGAAAAAAATATTCATATTGCTGATTATAGCCATACAGTTGGCAATGTGCTTTTCCTTGGCGGCAGCGGCGGCGGACGTCGGCGTTGTTGGATACACGATGGAGGCTTCGGCCTCCGTCGTGAAGGCCGGGGATAGTTTTACGGTGACGATCAGTCTCAGTGAGAACGCAGGCTTCAAAGCCGCAACTGTTGCGATAGAGTACGATTCGTCTGAGTTCACATACGTCAGCTACTCCGACGGTTCGTTCAGCGATCTTATTGTCAACAAGCAGACCGAGGGTACTGTGAAGGTTACTGTCGGAAATATGCTTAACGCTATGACGAATTTTGCCGCCGCCCCCACGTACAGCGGCACCGGTACGGTTGCCGTGCTGACGTTCAAGGCGGTCGACCACTTCGAAGGAAGCGGTAGCATTGAGTTGTCTGCCGGCTCGGGAGATGTTTACACCACAAGTGCGGATTTCTCTTACAGCGTAAGCGGAAATTCCGTTACGGTTGTATCGTATGACCCCGCCACGCACGTGCATGACGTGGAGATCATTCCCGGCAAGGCAGCGACCTGCACCGAGAAAGGCCTGACTGACGGCGAGAAGTGCAGGGCTTGCGGCGAGATTATAAAGTCTCAGACGGAGATTCCTGCGCCAGGCCATGACGAAGAAACAATTCCCGGTAAGGCGGCAAGCTGCACTGAGAAGGGCCTGACTGAAGGTAAGAAGTGCAAGAACTGCGGCAAGATTACTGTCGAGCAGAAGGAAATTCAGGCTTCTCACAAAGTGATTACCGTTCTTGGCAAGGCGGCAACCTGCACCGAGACGGGCTTGACCGACGGCAGTATGTGCAGCGTTTGCGGCGAGGAGTTCTCATCGCAGACTGTTATCCCGGCTAAGGGACATACCGAGGTTGTGACGCCCGGCAAGGCTGCTACATGCGCCGAGACGGGGTTGACCGAGGGTAAAAAATGCTCTTCGTGCGGTCTTGTGATCGCAGCTCAGCAGACTATTCCTACTACCGGTCACACGGAGGTTACCATTCCCGGTAAGGCGGCAACCTGCACCGAGACCGGTTTGACGGACGGTAAACAGTGCAGCGTTTGCGGCAAGGTTACCGTGACTCAGAATGTTATTCCCGCTAAGGGACATACCGAGGTTGTGACTCCGGGTAAAGCGGCTACATGCACTGAGACCGGCATATCCGACGGTAAAACGTGCAGCGTCTGTGGCGCGGTTATTTCGACACAGCAGGAAATACCTGCAACCGGACACGTCGAGGAGATAGTTCCCGGCAAGGCTGCGACATGCACCGAGTCCGGACTTACGGACGGCAAGAAGTGCAAGGTTTGCGGTGTTGTCATCGCAGAGCAGACAGAGATTGCTCCCACGGGGCATTCGTTCGGCGAATGGTCTGTGACCAAGGCGGCGACAACTAAGGCTGTCGGCGAAGAGAGCCGCACCTGCAGTGCGTGCGGCGCGGTCGAGACACGCGAGATTCCCATGCTTGAATCCAACGCGGCGCGCGTGATTATTATCGTTTGCGCGGCTGTCGTAGTGGTTGCCATCGTGGCAGTCGGCGTGGTCATGATTATCCGTAAAAAGAAGCACTGATTTATCCGGTGTAATGCCACTGGCCCCGGTCAAATGCGAAAGCATTTGACCGGGGCTCTTTTGTATTTAACAGAGAGCGGATCATAGGCGGTGCAGAGCATATTAAAGCAACGTACATAAAGCAATCATGGCAACAGCAAGGTCACGTTCACGTCTGGGAAGAGATCGGATCGGTCTGAGCGGTCTGTGCAGTATGTGATTGTTGGGGGGCACACTTCGGCAGAGTTGGCTTTGACATTGTGGCCGTGGGAGTCGACGTTTGCTGTCTGAATTGTCGTCGGTTAAGCGCGGGGATTGGCCTGTGTACGTCTTGTGGGCTCCATGGCGCACACAATTGACAGGGCAGAGCTGTAGGACGCTGTGGAGCCTCTGTGGACGTCTGTGGGCGTCTGTGTGTGGTGCGGATTTATCCTAACAATAGACCGTCAAAGAAAAAAGCCACGTGTTTACTCATGGCGCGTGGCATCAACGAGGATAAGAAGCGTTGAGCTGTGCTTACAAGCGGTTTATCAGGTGAGGTACACCAACGCGGATGTATTTGTTGATAATTCGGAGGAACTGCAAACGCCATGATACTCCACCGGTGCAGGTTTTATTGTGCACGACTCGGTGTGGGAACAACGTTCCTTGTCGCTGCACGTTCTGCGGATTTTTGCTTGGACTCATTCATGTAGTCAAGCTGTATTATTGATGATTGAAAGCATCCGTATTTAATGGGTGCCCCCGATTGTTTATAAGAAGGGGACACTGGCCTCGTTGGAGACAGATGTCGTGGTTGGCCATGGGCTCGTGTGAGCTTTGCCATTGCATGTCATGTCGGTTATGTGCGCACGGTATTTGACGGCGTTTGTGGTGTTACAGAGGCTCAGAGATGAGGCAACGCGACGTTGCAGTGCGGCAGTGCTTTGTCGCCGCAGGAAAGGCTGCGGAAGACTGTGTTGCGAAGATGTATCCCTCCACGCTCCAATGCAGGCCTGCCGCATTACGTGTGGATATGTTGGAACAAGTACGGCTAACAACTGTATAGCAACTGAGGGACAGATACCGCTTCTTCTGTGGTATGCAATAGCTGTTCCGCTTCTTTGCCGGAATGAAAGTTTTTGCGCGCCAGTACCGGAGCTCGGTTATTTGAGTTAAAGTTGAGTGAGTGGTGAGAATACTTTCGGAAGGACGGAATGTTTTGTTGTAGGCTTTAGTGTGCTTGCACTGATGGATTATTGCACGGTGACAACGATTGACGCAAAATTTGTTTATATCGAAGGGGTGATATAGAATCAAATTATTACAACAAACGGTTGATGCGTGAGCTTCTCGCAAAACTGTATGTATGAGATGCACCGTTTTGCCGCACGATGTGGGTAATAGGGAACCCCGCATTCCGAACCAAACAAAGAGCAGGGAACACCCCCCCAGAATCCAAGCAAATAAAGAACTGCCCTGCATCCTAAACAGATATTATAACTTGCAAGAAATCCCGCCGGGAATTGATTCCCGGCGGGATTTCTGTGTTATGGCGGTGCGCATGAATTCCGACCTGACACAATGCGGTTAACCGAAAGCGAATCAAATTGAATCCAATTGAGCCCAACCGAGCCCAACCAAATCAAAACGTTTCAGAACGCGTCGAAACACGATGAATTTTATGCAAAAGTGTCCTATAAGAGCGAATGAAATCAAAACAAATCTAATTCTATATTTTTACCACTGTTTTTAAGAAAGTTCTATATTTTGTGTCGAATTTTATGGTAAAATTCTAGTACGACAAAAATCGAAAAGTCAAAATTTCGAGTCAAAATACAGAACTTAGACGGCAAAATCGCGTAAAAAATAGCACGAAAACGGTAAAAATCACGTAAAAAACGGTACGAAACCGCAAGAACGGGGTCAAAAAGCTGAAAAATGTCCCTAAGACGCGCAAAATAAAACAAGGCCGTCGGGCGGACGGCCTTGTTGTTGCGGCGGAATCTCGGTAGCGCTGTGCAAGCGTGCGGACTGACGGCTTGAGAACGGGATTCACGTTTATGCATTGAATATTCATTTTATGGGAGTGTGCTCTTTCTGTTGAGACGTTCTGTGGGGGCGCGTTTTGCGGAGGTTTGTTTTCCGGCGCGGCGGGACGGGCGACTTATGTGGTTTTGGGGGCGGGTTGATTTTGAGTTGTGGGCGCTTTGCCTTGCAGATTTGGAGTGTGGGCTTGCAGAGAAGTTTGGAGGGGCAGTGTGGCTGTGGTGGTGTTGGTTTGTTGCCCGGAGGTGCCGCTTGTGTGACAATCCCTCAGTCGCCTTCGGCGACAGCTCCCTCTGCGCCAAGGAGCCGGCGGCCTGTTAATGCATGGACAGCATTCGATGTGCCGACAGCATTTGATGTGCCGGTAGCGTTTGATGCGCTACGGCCCCGAGCGTGCTGACCGCTTCGAATGCGCCGACTACTGATCTGCGCCCCATCCGATCTGCCGACAAGTGCAAAAATCCGAGTCCTAGCCGATTTGCTGATAAGCGCCAAAGTGTCAACCACTCCCTGACATCTTCCCGGAACTTGCCCGGACAAACAAAACCCCCGTAAGGCGAAAGCCTTACGGGGGTAACGTTTCGAATATTCAATTAATTAGCAAGCTGTATCGTTTCGGTCTCGGAGACCGCTATTCGCGAGATGTCTGCGCCGACGCCGCGGAGCTTGCCGACGATGTCGTAGTAGCCGCGGTCGAGGGTTTCCTCGATGCCGTCGAGCGTGGTGACGCCGGTGGCGGCGAGTCCGGCGATTATGAGTGCGGCGCCCGCTCTCAGGTCGACGGAGGTGACTATCGCGCCCTTGAACTGCTCCGTGCCGACTATCGTCGCGGTCTTACCCTCGAGGGTTGCGTGTGCGCCCATTTTACGCAGCTGGTCGAGATAACGGAAACGATTGTCCCATATGCCCTCGGTGACGGTGCTGATGCCCTCGGCCCTGCACATAAGCGCGGCGAACTGGGGCTGCATATCGGTCGGGAAGCCGGGATAGGGAAGCGTCTTGAGCGCGGTGCGGTTTATGTGGCCGTTGGAGGACACGGATATGTAATCGTCATACTCCTCAACGCAAACGCCCATTTCGCTGAGCTTTGCGGAGATAATCTCAACGTGCTTCGGAATGACGTTGCGGACGTTGAGTCTTCCGCCAGTCGCGGCGACGGCGGCCATGTAGGTGCCGGCCTCGATCATGTCGGGGATGATGGCGTACTCGCAGCCGTGCAGCTCACGGACGCCCTTGATCTTTATCGTGCTTGTGCCTGCGCCGTAGATTTCAGCGCCGCAGGTGTTGAGGAAGTTTGCAAGGTCGACGATGTGCGGCTCGCGCGCGGCGTTATCAAGAATGGTCGTGCCCTCTGCCATGACGGACGCCAGCATTATGTTGCAGGTCGCGCCGACAGAGCAGACATCGAAATAGATTGTGGTGCCGTGAAGAGGGCCGTCAGTACCGAGGCAGATGTAGCCGCCCTCGCTCTGCTCGACTGCGCCGAGCGCCTCAAAGCCCTTTATGTGCTGGTCGATGGGGCGCGATACAAAGTCGCAGCCGCCCGGCCAACCCACCCTTGCGGAGCCGAAGCGACCAAGCTCGGCTCCGAGAAGATATGTGGAGGCACGCATCTTACTTGCAAGGTTATAGGGTGAGGTACCGCCGACGACATGCGCTGTGTCGATCTCGGCGGTAGTTTTATTCAAAAGGCGTACGCTCGCGCCCATTGAACGGAGAATATCCAGCGCGGTGTTGATGTCGCTGACGGGCGGCAGATTCTCAATGATGCATCTGTCGCCCGTGAGCACCGTGGCGAAAAGGATAGGAAGGGCGGCATTCTTCATACCGTCAACATATATATCGCCATAGAGCTTATTACCACCGTTGATAACGATTTTTTCCATGATATATATCCGCGCCGCGGCAGAGCCGGGCTGTTCCTTTACACAGATTATTTAAGAGCCTTTCACACGTCATTTTGATGTGTTCACGCACTGAAAAGGATAAAAACACCCAAAAATCACATACGACAATTGGGGTGACTATATTATATCATACCACGTCAAAAAATGAAATAGTTTTTTAAAAAATAATTAAGAAAAAATGTACGAAATTTTAACATAATAATTATGCAAAATGCCCTCATCGTCATTATATGCGATGAAGGCATCTTTTGCGACAACACTCACCGATGGCGCTCGTTTGCCTGAGGGATAATTTTCGGGGTACAGTCACGCGCTGCCGACAGCTAAGTTGCGCGTTGCGCGCGGTGGCGCACGGCGGTGCGAAAAGGCAGCCCGCCGCAGCCGTCGGTTCTGACGTGGCTGCGGGGGCTGCCTTCATTTTTGGTTATTGCGCGGCGTTTGCCGCGGAGGATTTGTAGTAGGCGACGGCGAGGTCGGTGACCATGCCGTAGCTGCGGATACCGGGGGTTCCTTGAATCTTGAGGTAGGTGTCGTTGACGGCACCGCTGACGTTGGCCACGACATTGTGGCGGTACTTATCGAAGAACTGCGAGTAGGCGTACAGCTCGTATTTCACGTTGAGCGCCAGCTTGCCGTTGACCTCGCTGTACATGTCGGGGCTCGCGGAGTAGAGCGAGTTGCGGACGTATTCGTACATATTGAGGTAGCCGCAGTAGCGGATGTACGGGTCGTCGCTCGCGGTGCAGACGAGGAAGGCCATGAAGTTTGCCTCGTCCTCGCGGGCGATGCCGCGCTGGTGCGCCAGCTCGTGCGCCGCGGTGTAGACGACGCTGTAATCGGGGAAGTTGACGTTGATATTCGCCTCGCCGGTGAAGTAGGAATAGACGCCGGTTATGTGAGTGTACGACCAGAGCTCGCTGTTGACCACGGGCTTGACCCGGCTGTCGAGCCGCTGCACGAAGCTGTATGAGTCGGAGATCTTGTCGTAAGCCTCGAGCAGTTTGTCGTTCATTTCGTTGAGCGAGAAGGGCATGACGGAGAAGTTCTGGTAGCGGAAGGTGACCTCCTTGGCCGCATTGTTGACCTGCTCGACCAGCACCTCGGCGGTGTATTTCAGCTCGTCGGCGGCCACGTCACGGCGCTTGATGCCCAACTTCTGGTCGAGCGTTTTGCCGTAGTAGCCTGTGCCGAAGCCCCACACCATTATCGTGAACAGCAGCGACACCACCGACAGCAGCATGCCGAGATACACCAGCGTATTGTGCCAGCTGTCGCTGTATTTGCGCACCGCCGTGCGTATCAAAAAGAACAGTATGACGGGCAGAAACAGCACCAGCGCCTCGGCCAGAGAGCAGGGCAGCCAGTTGGTCAGGTGCGCGAGCGTTGCGCGAACCACCGAGCCGGGGTAGCGCGACATGAAGTCGGCGAAGGCAGTGCTCTTCGTTGCGATAAAGTAAATTATCGCGCTGATGCCCGCCAGAGCGAACAGAAGTTTGCATATCAGCGGCAGATGGTGCACGACGACGGTGGGCGGCTCGTCCTCAGGCGCGGCTGTGCCGTCGGGGGACGGCGACGTGGGCGGCGCAGCGTCGCTGCTTGGAAGCGCTTCATCTTGCGGGGAAGACTCTTTTTTCGCAACTTCAGTTGTGATGGCCTCGTCCTGCGGCGGAGACTCCTTTTGCACCGCCTCTGCGCCGAGCTGCTCGTCCTGTGGCGAGGCGAGAGATTTATTCTTTTCTTCCATGACTGTTCATCCTTTCAAAGGGAATTCCGGGAACACTCGCTCGCAGAGCGCGCGCATGTCGTCCGGCAGTGGGGAGGCGAGGCTCAGCGCCTCGCCTGTGACGGGGTGTACGAATTCAAGCCCGGCTGCGTGCAGCGCCTGACGGTCGATGAGATCTGATTCGGAGCCGTAGAGGTCGTCTCCGCAGATGGGCGTTCCGAGCATGGAGGAGAGATGCACGCGTATCTGGTGCGTCCGTCCCGTGCGGGGGCAAACCTCGAGCAGCGCGTGCCCGGAGCCTGACGCGAGGACACGGTAGTCGGTCAGCGCAAGCTCGGAGCCCGGCGCGCCGGGCTCGCAGATCTCGCGCACTATTATGCTGTCCGCCGTCCGTCGGATGCCGGTCTCGATGCTGCCCTGCGGCAGAGCCGGGACGCCGTCGGTCACTGCTATATAGCGCTTGTGAAAGCCGCCCGACTGCATGAGCCTGTTGAGCTGGCAGGAGGCGTATTTGGTCGCCGCCACGGTGACAAGACCGCTCGTGTTGCGGTCGAGCCGACTGACCGGGCGGAAAATGTAGGGCTCGGCGTCGTTGCGGTGGAGATAGGCCAGCGCGTTGGCAAGCGTGTCGTCGTAGTGGTCGTGCGATGGGTGCGTCGGCATGTGCGGCGGCTTATTTGCGACCGTGAGATATTCATCGCTGTACACGATTTTTATGTTGAGAGGCACCGGCCTCACCTTGGCCTCCGACTCGGAAGGGAAGTCCGCGAGAGTGACAACATCGCCCACGTTCAGTACGCGGCGTACCGTCACGCGCTCGCCGTTGACGAGAATTCCGCGCTCGTCGCATTTAAGGCGGGCGAGCAGTCGGGAGGAGATGTGCAGTTGCTGACGCATAAGCTCACGCAGCATGCGTCCCGAATATTCCTCGCTGACAACTATCTCCATGACCGGCCTCCTGAAATTCTTTCATTTATAGTATAGCACTTCCGGGTGACGTTTACAAGACAGCTTTATGAATTTTTTATACTTACGTACAAATAATCGTTGACTTGCAGAGAAAATTGTGGTATACTGTATTGATAAAATTAGCATGGAGGTACTGTAAATGAGCGAAGAGGGACGCCGCAAAGTCAGCGGCAAGTATCTTGAATATAAAGGTAAGCCGCTTGTGCGGGAGGGCAATACCATCTGCTACGGCGACATGTCCGAGAAATGTATTCTGATAATGGAGATAATGTCATACAAGAACGAGGGCGAGCACCAAGTGCCGGATAAGATACTTATCCAGGTCATCGACTCGAACGACCCCAACAAAATTATCAAGCAGGGCTCCAAGTCAGGTCTTTACGATGCCTTTTCAATGGGACTTATATGGCTGGAAATGGCGCTGAAGTGAGGGCGCCTGCGCTGACCGGAAACAGAGGAACACGCCGTGTTCCTCTGTTTTTTGTCTGTGACAAAAGCACGGAAGGGGGGACAAGCAAATGCGAAAGTGTTATAATAAACGCTAATGAGACACTTTTGCAGTCTCATCCGCCCCGACGAGCGCGAGGACGTCGAGCGCAGCATCTGGCAGCAGATAAACTTGCACAGCGACGGGATGAACGACTACGTCCGCTTCCACTTCGCCATGAAGGGCGGGGTCTGCCGCGACGTGTTCTATGTGCTCATGATGGAAAGCGTGTTTATCAAGAGCCACTACGGGTTATCACGCGTCATTCACAGGTTTTGTGTGAAATTTTACACATAAAACGCCGCGTGACCGTTGAAAAATAGACAAATCGCACCTTGACAAGTGCGTCCGAAAGAGTTATAATACAGTCAGAAATTACGAAAGGACAGGGCAGAGGCTATGCTGATAATTATCTCCCGATTTTATTATTACCATCAAAGCGGCCTTTCTGTTCTCTGTTCGTGATCGGATGCGTCTCTGATGGTCGTTTTGCCGTCCTGAAACGCAGGTCAACCGGAAATATAGAAAGCCCGCAGGAAATCCCGAAGGATATGCCCGTGGGCTTTCCTTTTTGCAGGCTGAAAGTGAGGAAAAACAATGGACGAATTGCAAAAAGCAAGACAGGTTATAGACAGAGTCGACCGCGAGATGGCGGCGCTGTTTGCCGAGCGGATGCAGGCCGCGGCTGTCATCGCGGCGTATAAAGAGGAGCATGGGCTGCCCATCGAGGACAAAGTCCGCGAGGAGCAGCTGCTCGAGCGCAACTCGGCGCTTGTCCCGCCCGCCTACCGTCCCTACTATAAGGGGCTGCTTACCGAGATGATGACGCAGTCGAAAAATTATCAGAGTCTGCTTATCGGCGGCGCGGGCGTGGCTTACAGCGGCGCGCCGGGCGCGTTTGCGCAGGTCGCGGCCATGCGCATTTTCGGCGACTGCAAGACCGTCGCCTGCCCCGACTTCACGACGGCCTACCGCCGGGTCGAGAGCGGCGAGTGCAGCTGCGCCGTGCTGCCCATTGAGAACAGCTACGCAGGCGATGTGGGGCAGGTCATGGATCTCGCCTACCACGGCTCGCTGTCGGTGAGCGGTATATACGACCTGCCGCTCTCGCAGTGCCTGCTTGCAAAGCCGGGCGTCGGCATCGACGAGATACGCGAGGTTGTCAGCCACCCGCAGGCGCTGTCGCAGTGCCGCCCATACCTCAAAAAGCACGGCTGGATACAGACGACGGCCGTCAACACGGCGCTCGCGGCGCAGGCGGTGGCCGAGGGCGAGCGGCGCGAGGTAGCCGTCATCGCGGCGTACGAGACCGCGGCGCTCTACGGGCTGGTCGTCCTCGAGAACGACATCAACGAGCAGCGCACCAACACCACGCGCTTCGCCGTCTTCACGCCCGCGCCCTGCGAGATCGGGGAGGGCGACGGACATTTCGTCCTGCTTTTCAGCTGCAAGAACAGTCCCGGCTCGCTCGGAGACGCCATTTCGGTCATCAGCCGTCACGACTACAACCTGAAATGTCTCAAGAGCCACCCGACGGGACTTGAAAACTGGGAATACTATTTTTACGCTGAAGGCGAGGGCAACCTAGGCACCGAGGGCGGACGCGACATGCTGCGCGAGCTTGAGAGCGTGTGCAGCAGCGTCCGCGTGCTCGGCAGCTTCGGCGGCGAGCGGATACTCGAGAGAGGGGAGGACAGATAATGCCGACACTTACAATGAATCTCGGCGAGCGTGCCTACCCCATCACAGTTGAGCACGGCGCGCTCCGCCGCGCGGGTGAGCTTATGAACCTTGACCGCCGCGTGCTGATACTGACCGACTCCGGCGTCCCGGCGGCGTATGCCGAGGCGGTCGCGCGCGCGTGCGCCGAGCCGCACATACTGACGCTCGAGCCGGGCGAGCAGAACAAATGTCCCGAGCGGCTGTTCGAGGTGCTTCGCGTCATGGTCGAGGCCGGGTTCGGGCGCGGGGACTGCCTGGTGGCCGTCGGCGGCGGCGTTATCGGAGACCTCGGCGGCTTCGCCGCGGCCACGTATATGCGCGGGATAACGTTTTACAACGTCCCGACGACGCTGCTCTCCGAGGTCGATTCCTCGGTCGGCGGCAAGGTGGCGGTCGACTTCTGCGGCTACAAAAATATAGTCGGGACGTTTTATCAGCCCGCGGGCGTGCTCATCGATCCCGACGTGCTCGAGACGCTCGACCGCCGCCAGTTCGGGTGCGGCATGGCCGAGATAATCAAAATGTTCGCGACCTCCGACCGCGACATGTTCGAGCGGCTGGAGGACAGGCGCTCGTCCGTGTCGGCGGTGGAGCTGATCTCGGCGGCGCTGAAGATCAAGATGCACGTCGTCGAGGCGGACGAGCGCGAGAGCGGACTGCGCCGCGTGCTGAATTTCGGGCACACGGTCGGTCACGCGGTGGAGGCGATAAGCGCCGACGACCCGTTTCCGCTGCTGCACGGTGAGTGCGTCGGCATCGGAATGCTGGCGCTGACCGAGGGCGACGTCCGTCGCCGCATCGAGCGCCTGCTGCACCGCTACGACTTGCCGACGGCTTTCCGCTGCGGCCACGAACAGCTGCGCCGGGCGATACTGCACGACAAAAAAGCGGCCGGGGACGGCATTGTGACCGTCCGCGTGCCCGAGATAGGGCGGTTTGTCTTCGAGCGCATGAGCGCCGACGAAATAATTGAGAGGAGCGGGGAGGTAATATCGCTGTCATGAAAAATGTTTACGGAAATGCGCTGACGCTGACGCTTTTCGGCGAGAGCCACGGAGCCGCAGTCGGCGCCGTGCTTGACGGGATGGCGCCGGGGATTCCGGTTGACGAGGCTGTCATCGCGCGCGAGCTGACACGCCGCCGCCCTGCCGACGCGACCGCGACCGCCCGTCGCGAGCCGGACAATTTTGTAATAGAAAGCGGCGTTTTCGGCGGCTTTACGACCGGAACCCCGCTCTGCATACTCATTCCCAATACCGAACAGCGCAGCGCGGACTACTCCGGTGTGGTCGGACGCGCGCGCCCGGCGCACTGCGACTACCCCGCGCACTGCAAGTACCGCGGCTTTGAGGATTACCGCGGCGGCGGTCACTTCAGCGGACGGCTGACGGCGGCGCTTGTCGCCGCAGGGGCGGTCGTCGGCGAGGCGCTGCGCCGCAAGAACATAATTATAGGAACACATCTGCTTCGTTGCGCCGGTGTGGGCGACCGCGCCTTTGATTTTTCGCACATTGGCGACGAGCTCGCCGCGCTGCGCGCAGCGGCTCACCCCGCGCTCTCGGATGAGGCGTGGGAACGCATGCGAGAGGCCATACTTCGCGCCGGAGCCGAGGGGGACAGTGTCGGCGGCGTCGCTGAGACGGTCGTCACGGGGCTTGCGGCCGGGCTCGGCGAGCCGTGGTTTGACACGGTCGAGAGTTTGCTTTCGCACGGGCTTTTCTCGGTGCCCGCCATCAAGGGTGTCGAGTTCGGCGACGGCTTTGCGCTCGCCGACATGCGCGGCAGTGAGGCCAACGACCCCTACCGCGTCGAGAACGGCAAAATAACGACGCGCACCAACCGCATGGGCGGCATCGGCGGCGGCATTACCAACGGAATGCCGCTGGTCTTCCGGTGCGCGATAAAGCCCACGCCGTCAATATCGCGCGAGCAGGAGACGGTCGACTTTGTGCGCGGCGAGAACGTAAGCCTGCGCGTGCGCGGACGGCACGACCCCTGCATCGCGCCGCGAGCCTGCCCCGTCATCGACGCCGTGACGGCGCTGACGGTGGCCGATATTATGGTCATGCACGGCGGCACGTACGCGCTGGCGCGAGGAGGGACAATCGCATGAACACAGAAAAGCCTTGTGGTGTGGCGCAAAACGGCACAACGCCATCGGTGAAAAACGCCGCGCCGGCATCGAATGAAAGCGGCGCCCCCATGGAATACGGCCTCATAGGCGAGCACCTCGGGCACAGCTTTTCCGCCGAGATACACGCTGCTCTCGGCGACTACGACTACCGTCTGCGCGAGCTCGCATCGGAGGAGGTCGGCGACTTTTTGCAGGCGCGCGCCTTCCGCGGGATAAACGTCACCATCCCGTATAAGCAGACCGTCGTGCCCTATCTCGACGAGATCGACGCCGCGGCGGCGCGCATCGGCGCTGTCAACACGGTGCTCTGCCGAGACGGCAGGCTCATCGGCTATAACACCGATTTTTATGGTATGCGCGACCTGATACGCCGCACCGGGATTGACCTGTCGGGGCGCTTCGTCGCCATACTCGGCACGGGCGGGACGTCGAGGACGGCGCTTGCCGTTGCGGACTCGCTCGGGGCGGGGAAGGTGGTGCGCGTGTCGCGCCACCCCGGCGGCGAGGGTGAGATAAGCTACGACGAGCTGGGCAGCTCCGCTGCGCAGGTGCAGGTGCTCATCAACACCACGCCGCTCGGCATGTTCCCGAAGGAGGACGGCATGGCCGTCGACCCGGCGGATTTCCCGGCGCTTGAGGGGGCGGTGGACGCCGTCTACCACCCGCTTAGAACCAACTTTATCTGCCGCGCCATCGAGCGCGGCATACCCGCGGCAGGCGGACTTTACATGCTGGTCTCGCAGGCCGCGCACGCGGCGGCGCTGTTTTTTGGCGACAGCTCCATGACGGACAAGACGGACAGCGTCTTCCGCGCCCTGCTCGGGCGCAAGCAGAACATCGTGCTTGTCGGTATGCCGGGGAGCGGCAAGTCGACGCTCGGGCAGCTGATAAGCGAGCGCCGCGGCTGTGAATTTTTCGACTGTGACAGCCTGTTCGGCGAGCGCTACGGCGTGCCGCCGTGTGACTATATCACAAAGGAGGGCGAGGACGCCTTCCGGCGCGCGGAAAGCGCGCTTCTGCGTGAGCTCGCCGCGATAAGCGGCTGCATCATAGCGACGGGCGGCGGCGCGGTCACGCATCCCGAGAACGTCGCGGCGCTGCGGCGCAACGGACTGATAGTCTTTCTCGACCGTCCGCTCGCCGATATCACCCCGACGTCCGACCGCCCGCTTTCCTGCGACCGCGCCGCGCTCGAGGCGCGCTACCGCGAGCGGCTGCCGCTCTACCGGGCGGCCGCCGGGCTGACGGTCTGCGTGTCCGGAACGCCCGAGGAGACGGCCGCACGGCTGTGCGCCGCGGTGGACGCGGCCGAGTCGCGCCAATAAAAAACGCAATCGGAGACATTATGGCAAACAAAATTCTGATTCTGAACGGCCCGAATATCAACATGCTCGGTATTCGCGAGCCGGATATATACGGCAGGGGCACGTACGACGACCTCTGCGCGCAGATACGTGAGCATGCGCAGGCGCGCGGCGTCACGGTCGATTTTTACCAGTCGAACCACGAAGGCGACCTCGTGGACGCAATCCAGGGCGCGTACGGAAAATACGACGGCATCGTCATCAACCCGGCGGCGTACACGCACACGTCGGTGGCGCTGCTCGACGCGCTCAAGGCGGTCGGGATACCGGCAGTCGAGGTGCACATCTCGGATGTGGATGGGCGCGAGGAGTTCCGGCATGTCAGCTACGTGCGGCTGGCCTGCGTTGCCTGCATCAAGGGGCACGGCTTTGCGGGCTACTGTGAGGCGCTTGACCTGCTGCTCGCGCGCGGAGGTGATACGTGAGAGTCACGATAGAGCCCTGCGTGCCGCGCGGTGCGGTGCGCATACCGGCGTCGAAGAGCATAGCGCACCGCGCTCTCATCGCGGCGGCGCTCACGCCGGGGCGCACTGTCATACATGACCTGCCCGACAACCGCGACGTCAGCGCGACGCTCGACTGTCTGCGGCGTCTGGGGTCTGAGATTGAGGTCTCGGACGGCACGGCGCGCGTGACGGGCGGGGCAATATCCGGAGAGACAGCCAGAGGCTCGGTATGCCCCGGCGTTCCGGCGGACTGTGACACCGCGCCGCGTACGTCCGACTCCCCCATTGTCCTTGACTGCGGCGAGAGCGGCACGACGCTGCGTCTGCTCATCCCGGTGGCGCTGCTCGGTGACCGCCCCGTAAAATTCACCGGGGTCGGACGACTGTTCGCGCGGCCGCTTTCGGTGTACGAGGACATCTGCCGCCGCGGCGGACTTATGTGGGATAGAGCGGAGAACAGCGTGACGGTCTGCGGGCCGCTCGGCGCAGGTAACTTCAGCTTCCCCGGAAACATCAGCAGCCAGTTTGTCTCGGGACTGCTGCTCGCGCTGCCGCACGTGTGCGGCGACAGCCGCATACGGCTGACGACCGAGGCGGAAAGCGCTTCATATATCGGGCTGACCCTGCACACCCTGCGTGCCTTCGGCTACGACGTGCGCGTGAGCGACGGCGGGTACGACATTCCCGGCGCTCAGCCGGGGGTGACTCCCGGCGCGCTGCGCGTGCCGACGGATCAGTCGGCGGCGGCCTTTTTCGGAGCGCTCGCCACGCTCGGCGGGGACATAAGCCTGACCGGCTTTACCGACGACGGCGCGCAGGGCGACCGCGTCTGGCGGCAGTACATCGGGCGGATTTGCGCCGGTGACTGCACGCTGTCCGTCACCGACTGCCCCGACCTTGCGCCGGTGCTCATGGCCGTCGCGGCACTGCACGGCGGCGTGACGCTGCGCGGCACGGCCCGCCTGCGCTTCAAGGAAAGCGACCGCGGCGCGACAATGGCGGAGGAGCTGGCGAAATTCGGCGTCGCTGTCGACGTCGGGCAGAACGAAATACGCGTCGCCGGGCGTGCCCGGACGCCGGGGTCGGCGCTTTGCGCTCACAACGACCATCGCATCGCCATGTCGCTGGCCGTCGTGGCCTGCGCGGCCGGCGGGGTTATCGAGGGCGCTGAGTGCGTCGCGAAAAGTCTGCCGGAATTCTGGGATATGCTGACGGCGCTCGGCGTCCCGATACGCACGGAGGGATAGTATGCCGCTTAAAATCAAAAATCTTGACAACACCGCCCGCGTCCTCATCGTGGGACTCGGACTTATCGGCGGCAGCTACGCCCGCGCGCTGACCAAGCAGGGCTTTGCCGTCACCGCGATAACGCTCAATCAGGCCGACATCGACTACGCGCGGCGCGAGGGCTTTATCGCCGGGGGCTACACCGAGGTCGACCCCGCCGTCGTCGGCACGGCTGACATTGTGGTGCTGACGCTTTACCCGCACACGTTGATAAGCTGGGCGGAGCGGTACGCGAAATATTTCACGCCCGGCACGCTTGTCACCGATGTGACGGGCGTCAAGGCGAGCATCGCCGACACGCTTCAGCCGCTGATGCCGGAGGGCGTCGAGTTTATCGCGGCGCACCCCATGGCGGGAAGGGAAAAGAGTGGCGTCGAGCACAGCGACGACAGCGTCTTTCACGGTGCGAACTACATCGTCGTACCCACCGGGCGCAACACGCCCGAGGGCATCGCGCTCTGCTCGCAGCTCGGAGAACTGCTCGGATTTCACCGGGTCAGTCAGCTGAGCACCGAGGAGCACGACCGCATGATAGCCTTTCTCTCGCAGTTGACGCATTGCATTGCCGTGTCGCTCATGTGCGCGACCGACGAGCCGGGGCTCGAGGCCTACACCGGCGACTCCTTCCGCGACCTGACCCGTATTGCCCGTATAAACGACGAGATGTGGAGCGAGCTGTTTCTCTGGAACCGCGACGAGCTGCTTTGTCAGATGAACAAATTCGAGGCGGCGTTCGACCATCTCCGCCGCGCGCTTGCCGACGGCGACCGCGAGGAAATGCGTCGCATGATGCGCCTGTCGGGCGAGCGGCGCGAAAAGTTTGACAAGCCCGTGCAAAAACACAAATAATTATTTCTATAAGAGGTTAAAATACAGCTATGAACATGAAATTTTACAGAAAGCTGCCCATCCCGCAGGAGGTCAAGGCGCAGTACCCCGTGACGCCCGAGATGGCGGCGGTCAAAAAGGCGCGCGACGAGGAAATCCGCCGCGTATTCTGCGGCGAGAGCGACAAATTCATACTTGTCATAGGTCCCTGCTCGGCCGACAAGAGCGAGCCCGTGCTCGAGTACATCAGCCGTCTCAAGCGCGTGTCCGAGCAGGTTCAGGATAAAATCATCATCATCCCCCGCATATACACCAACAAGCCCCGCACGACGGGCGACGGCTACAAGGGCATGCTGCATCAGCCCGACCCCAACGGCCACCCAGACATGCTGCGCGGCATCGTCGCGATACGCGAGCTGCACATGAGCGCGCTGCGCGATTTCGGTCTCTCTAGCGCTGACGAAATGCTCTATCCCGACAATCACCGCTACCTCTCCGACCTTTTGTCTTACGTCGCGGTCGGCGCGCGCAGCGTCGAGAACCAGCAGCACCGCCTGACAGCGAGCGGGCTTGACATCCCCGTCGGTCTCAAGAATCCGACTGAGGGCGATCTGTCCGTCATGATGAACGCCATCACGGCGGCGCACCACCCGCACACCTTCATCTACCGCGGCTGGGAGGTCGAGAGCACGGGCAACCTGCTGTCCCACGCCATCCTCCGCGGATACCAGACCACTGACGGCAAGACGGTCTCGAACTACCACTACGAGGATCTCGTCCACCTCGGCGAGCTTTACGCCGTGTCGAAGCTGGAGAATCCCGCCGTCATAATCGACACCAACCACGCAAACTCGGGCAAGAAATACGAGGAGCAGATACGCATAGCCGACGACGTCCTGCACTCCATGCGCCAGAACGCCGACGTCCGCCGCCTGTGCAAGGGACTCATGATTGAGAGCTACCTTGTCGACGGCTGCCAGAAGGTCGACGGCGGCGTTCTCGGTCAGTCGATAACTGACCCCTGCCTCGGCTGGGAAAAGACCGAAAAGCTCATTTATAACATAGCAGACAAGCTGTAAAACGGAGGTGGCGGCATGTGTACGGCAGTCACGTATAAAACGCGCGATTTCTACATGAGCCGGACGCTTGATTATGAATTTTTCTACGGCGAGCAGATAACGGTCATGCCGCGCCGGTACCCGCTGAAGCTTTGTCACGGCGGGGAGAGCAGGGAGCACTATGCCATGATCGGCATGGCGCACGTGGCCGACGCAAACCGAGATTGACAAACGCCGCACGGCATGGTATAATAGTATGTGACGGCGGCGCGTTCCGCCGATAATTCCACACAGGAGAGTGCGCATGCCGAACTTTACCAAGAAGGCAATGAAGGAATCGTTTCTCAAGCTGCTCAACGAGAAGCCGCTGTCGCAGATCAGCGTTCGCATGATAGTGGAGGATTGCAGCATCAACCGCAATTCATTTTACTATCACTACCAGGATATACTCGCCCTGATCGAGGAGATAGTGCGCGATCAGGTCGACGCGCTTGTCGCGGCCTACCCGACGGTTGAGTCACTGGACGAGTGCGTTACATACATGTTCGATTACGCCGTCAAAAACAAAAAGGCCATACGCAATATATACAACTCCGCCAACCGCGACGTATACGAGCGCAACCTCATGAAAATATGCGATTATGTCGTCGGCAGCTACCTCGACACGGCCTTCTCGGACGTCGATGTCACCGAGGCAGATCGCCAGACCATAATTCTTTTCTTCAAATGCGAGATTTTCGGGCTGTCGTTCGCCTGGATGATGGGCGGCATGAAGGACGACGCCATCGACGAAATACACCGCATCACCAGCGTCTGCCGCGGGCTTTCCGACGACCTCATCCGCCGTATCCGCGAGCACGAGGCGCAGAACTGAATAATGGAAAAAAGCGACGCCGCGCAGGCGTCGCTTTTTTGCGCCGATAAGTCAGACACTCCGCCCCGGAGTGTCTGTTTTTTGTACAACTGCCCGGCCGTTGTTTACTTTTTGTACAATCGCGCTGCGCTGTCCGCTTTTTTGGCATTCGGCGGGACTTGACCGTTGGAATGGCGGGGGCGGGGTGATATAATGTGCCCGTGAACAAGAGATGACGGCTGTGGCCGTTAAAGCAAGGAAGGAGAGCTTAAATGAAATTTTCACGGGCGGTCGTAGGTGGCCGCGTACTTATTCTGATACTGACCGTTTTGCTGATGATTCCGGCCGTGCTCGGCATGATAGGCACCCGGATAAACTACGACATGCTTGACTACCTGCCGGACGATATGGACACCGTCCGCGGGCAGGAGGAACTGCTCGAGGACTTCGGCAAGGGCGCGTTTTCGTTCATAATTGTCGAGGATATGCCGCAGAAGGACGTTGCCGCGCTGACGGACAAGATACGCGCCGTCGACCACGTCGAGACGGTGCTGTGGTACAATTCGCTCGCCGACATATCCATCCCGATGGAGCTTCTGCCGGACGAGATTTACGATGCCTTCAACACCGACCATTCCACCATGATCGCCGTTTTCTTCGACAGCGCGACCTCGGCGGACGTCACCATGGACGCCATACGCGAGATACGCTCGGTCGCTGGCAAGCAGTGCTTCGTGTCGGGTATGTCGGCGCTGGTGACTGACCTCAAGGATCTCTGCGAGGCGGAGGAGCCGATATACGTCGCGATTGCCGTGGCGCTGGCGGCCGCCGCCATGCTGCTTCTGCTCGACGGCTGGCTGATACCCTTCGTCTTTCTGGCGTCGATCGGTATGATGATAGTCCTCAACCTCGGAAGCAACTACTTCTTCGGAGAGATTTCATATATAACCAAGGCGCTTTCCGCCGTGCTTCAGCTGGCCGTCACCATGGACTATTCAATATTCCTCTGGCACAGCTACAACGAAAAGCGCGCGCTCTACCCCGACAACAAGGAGGCCATGGCCTACGCAATTCACGACACGCTGACTTCGGTCGTCGGCTCGTCCGCGACGACGATTGCGGGCTTTGCCGCGCTGTGCTTCATGACCTTCACGCTCGGACGCGACCTCGGCCTTGTCATGGCTAAGGGCGTTCTGCTCGGCGTGATCGGCTGCGTAACGGTGCTGCCGTCGCTGATACTCGTCTTTGACAAGCCGCTTCAGCACACGCGCCACCGCTCGCTTATCCCCGACATGAAGAAACTCTCGGGCTTTGTCACAAAGCGCTTTCCGGTGTTCCTTGTGATATTCGTGCTGCTCATCGCCCCCGCGCTTTACGGCTACCGCAAGACCAACAACGAGGTCTACTACGACATGGGGCAGTGCCTGCCTGAGGATATGGAGTACGTCATAGCCAACTCCAAGCTGTCCGAGGACTTCGACATAGCCTCGACGCATATGCTGCTCGTCGATTCGCACATGAGCGGGCGCGCGGTGCGCTCGATGATGCGCGAGATGGAGCAGGTCGACGGCGTCAAATACGTGCTGGGACTTGAATCCGTGATAGGCTCGGCGGTGCCCGAGGAGATACTGCCCGAGAGCATGACGTCGATACTCAAGAGCGACCGCTGGGAGCTGTTCTTAATAAACTCCGAATACAAGGTCGCAAGCGACAAGGTCAACGCGCAGATAGACAGCCTCAATTCCATCCTTAAGAAGTACGACCCCACCGGAATGCTCATCGGCGAGGCGCCCTGCATGAAGGACATGATCGAGACCACCGACCGCGACTTCCGCGTCGTCAACGCAATATCGATAGCAGCGATATTCCTCATCATATTCTTCGTCGAGAAGAGCGTGACGTTGCCCTTTATACTCATATCCGTCATTGAGCTGGCGATATTTATCAACCTCGGCCTGCCGCACTACCTCGGGCAGTCGCTGCCCTTCATCGCGCCTATCTGCATAAGCACGATACAGCTCGGCGCTACGGTTGACTACGCAATCCTCATGACCACGCGCTACAAGTCCGAGCGCATGGCGGGCGTCGACTGCCGCAATGCCGTGACGACGGCGCTTTCCACCTCGATACCGTCCATTATAGTATCGGGCATGGGACTTTTCGCCGCGACGTTCGGTGTGGCGATATATTCGGACATTGACATCATCAAGTCCATGTGTATGCTGATGGCGCGGGGCGCTGTGGTCAGCATGCTGTGTGTAATATTCATTCTGCCCGCGCTTCTGATGCTTTGTGACAAGCTGGTCTGCGTCACGACGATAGGCATGAAGAAGTGCCGCGGCGGCAAAAAAATCAGATAAATAAGGAGATAAGGTGTTATGGCTAATAAGAATTATAAAGTTAGAGTGCTTTCAGTGGCGCTGAGTGCGGCGGTGCTTTGCGCCGGAGGCGTTGCGGCGGGACTCAGTGCGAGCGCCAAGAGCGGCGACGATACCGCGCCTGCTGTCACGTCTGCCGCGACTGCCGTGGCTCGCACTGCGGACACCGCGAACACAGCGACGCAGAAGAACGAGACCGTTTACGTTATCGCCGGCGCTGACGGTACGGTGAAGAAGCTGATTGTCAGCGACCACCTGAAGAACAACTCCGGCAACAAGACGTTGAGCGACAAGAGCGGTCTTAGCGGCATTGAAAACGTGCGCGGCGACGAGCAGTACAGCTCGGACGGCGGCGTGCTCGTCTGGGACGCCGACGGCCACGACATATACTACCAGGGCACGACAGACAAGGCACTTCCCGTCGGCATGAAGATAAGCTACACGCTCGACGGCAAGGTGACCGACGCCGCGTCGCTCGCAGGCAGGAGCGGGCATCTCGTCATGCGCATAGATTACAAAAATTACGAATACGAGACCGTCGAGATCGACGGCGGCAAGCAGAAGATATACGTGCCGTTCGCCATGCTGACCGGCATGCTGCTTGACAACGACGTATTCTCGAACATTCAGGTGTCCAACGGCAAGCTGATAAGCGACGGCGACCGCACAGTGGTTGTCGGTCTGGCGCTGCCGGGGCTTCAGAGCAATCTCGGGATTGAGAACGAGCGGTTCGAGATACCGTCGCACGTCGAGATAAGTGCCGACGTTGTGGGATTTCGCATGACCAACACCGTGACGGTTGCGACCAACGAGCTGTTCAACCGTGCGGACGTATCGGGCTTTGA
>CAVIBA010000008.1:0-26238 GCA_963640785.1 Bulleidia sp. | reverse complement strand
CCTTTATCGAGTCGTAAAGCCCGCCCGTCTCGCGGACGACGGGGATAGCGCCGTAGCGCGAGGCTATCATCTGCGAAAGCCCGCACGGCTCGCGGCGCGACGGCATGACGAACACATCCGCCGCCGCGTATATGCGGCGCGACAACTCGCGGTCATACTCGATAAGCGCACGCACGCGCCCCGGACGATCGGCCTCAAGGCGGCGGAAGAAGTCCTCATAGCGCGCCTCGCCCTTGCCGAGCACCACCAGCTGGCATCCCAGCTCATCTATAACATTATACGCTATTTCGCACACCAAATCAAGCCCCTTATGTGAGGCAAGTCTGGAGATAATCGCCAGCATGGGCACGTCGGCAGACGCAGGCAGCGAGACAGACTCGCCGAGCGCCAGCTTGTCAGCCGTCTTGCCCGACTGGTCGAGCGAGGTGTAGTTCGCGCTCAGCGCGGGATCGGTGGCGGGGTCGTAGTATTTATAATCGATGCCGTTGAGAATGCCCGTCAGTTTGTCTGCCTGCTGGCAGAGCACCGACTCGAGCCCGTGACCGTCGGTCATTATCTCCTGCGCATAGCGCGGGCTGACCGTCGTCACGCGGTCGGTCGCCACGATGGCGGCCTTCATAAGATTTATGCAGCCGTTCCACTCCACAAGGTCGCGCGTCCAGTCGGATAGGCCGAAAACGTCGCCGAGAATGGCGAAGTCATACTGACCCTGGTACTCGATGTTGTGTATTGTGAACACGGTTTTGATATGACTGTACTCCGCGCGCCACGAGTAGAGATTTTTCAGGTAAACAACGCTCAGCGCCGACTGCCAGTCGTTCGCGTGCAGGATATCCGGATAAAATCCGACGTGCCGCATAAGCTCGGGCACCGCCATGCAGAAGAAGGCGAAGCGCTCGGCGTCATCATAGCTTCCGTAGAGAGAATCTCGGCGGAAGTAGTATTCGTTGTCCACGAAATAGTAGGTGACGCCGTCGCGCACGAGCGACAGAATACCGCAGTATTTGCGCCGCCACGACAGCTGAACCTCAAAGACCGCCTCCGTCTTCATCTGCCGCCGCCACTCCTGACCGACGGCGGAGTACAGCGGCATAACGACGCGCACATCGTTATCCTTGTCCTGCGCGAGCGCCGCGGGGAGCGAGCCGAGGACGTCGCCAAGCCCGCCGGTCGCGGCAAACGGCATAACCTCCGCGCCGACAAACAGTAGCTTCGTCATACGCTCATCCCCTTCCCTACGAAGAAGGGCAGCGTCCGGTAGCCGGACAGTCTCCGCCCCTCGCGTATCAGCGCGTCCTTGTCGGTGACGACGCAGTTAAGCTCCGAGCGGTCGGCCACATAGGTGTTCTGGAGCAGTATGCAGTCCCTGACCACGGCTCCCTCTCCGACGTGCACGTCGCGGAACAGTATCGAGTTCTCGACGCGCCCCTCGATGACGCAGCCGTCGGCTATCAGCGAGTTTGTCACGCTCGCGCCTGCTGTGTAGCGTGTGGGCGGCGAGTTGCGCACCTTGGTGAGCACCGGGCGGCTCGAGAGACCGAACAGAGTCTGGCGCGCGCCGGGGTCAAGCAGGCTCATGGAGGCGTCGAAATAGGATGCCATAGAATTTATCAGGCGATAGAAGCCTGAGTATCTGTAAACTCTGAAATTCTCGTGACGATGGCGGCGCATCATTATGTCGCGGTAGAAGCTGGTGTAGCCGTGCGCCATCGCGTCGTTGACCAGCCGCACGAGGTACTCGCGGCCGACCACCATGATATTCGTGCTGATGTCGAGCGAGTCCGACTGCTCCATGTCGGCGGTGTATTCAAGGAAATCCCTTATGCGCCCCTCGTCGTCGGCGTGTAAGACGACGGTGTCGCTGTCCAGCTTTACAAGTCCGGGGTTGACGTTAACCGTGACCACCGTTATATCCGCGCCGGAATCGGCGTGGCTGCGCAGCACCTCGCGCAGATCGACGTTGTACACCGCGTCGCAGTCCGAGAGCACAATATAGTCCTCACGACAGCGCGTGATAAAGTTCATAACGCCGCAGAGCGCCTCGAGCCGTGATGAATACAGCCGCCGCGACGCCGCGTTCTCATACGCGGTGATGAACGGGGGCAGCACCTTGATACCGCCCGAACGGCGGGAGAGGTCCCAGTCCTTGCCCGAGCCGATGTGGTCGAGCAGCGACTGGTAATTGTTGTGTGTGACAATGCCGACCTTAGCTATATCGGCATTGACAAAGTTGGACAGTGCGAAGTCCACAAGCCGGTAGCGGCATCCGAACGGCACACTCGCCATAGTGCGCAGACGCGTAAGCTCGGGGATACCCGAGTCATGTATATTGGAAAAAATCAAGCCTGCCGCGGTCATACATTTGCCTCCTGACTGTTGTTATTTTTCATGTTTTTTGTCCTCACGAAACCATGTCGCCGGGAAACACCTCAGCGCCGGACGGTATGTGAACGCCCGTGCCGATGACGGAAATTCCCACGCCCTCGCCGCGCGGCGCGCCGATGCGCGTCCCCGCGCCGATGACGGACTGCGAGTCGATTATCGAATAGTTCACGGTCGCGCCCTCGCCGACCGTCACGTTGTCCATTATAACGGTGTCCTTGACATATGCGCCGTGCATTATGCGCACGCCCGCACCGAGCACGCAGTTCTTGACCGTGCCGTATATCTCACACCCCTCGGTGACGACCGAGTTCTCGACTATGGCGTGACCGCCGATATACTGCGGCGGCTGGCAATAGTGACGCGAATATATTCGCCAGCTGTCACCGCCCAGCTCGAGCTTCGGAGGTGTGCCCAGCATATCCATGTTGGCCTCCCACAGGCTGTTTATCGTGCCGACATCCTTCCAGTAGCCGTCGAAGGCGTAGGCGTACATGCTCTCGCCCGCCGCAAGCATAGCCGGGATGACATTCTTGCCGAAGTCGTTTGACGACGACTTGTCTGCCTCGTCCTCCTCGAGATATTTCGTCAGCGTGTGACGGTCGAAGATATAGATACCCATCGACGCCTTTGTGCTCTCGGGATGCGCCGGCTTTTCGGTGAAGCGGACTATGCGGCCGCTCTCATCCGTGGTCATGATGCCGAAGCGGCTGGCCTCCTCAAGCGGCACCTCGAGAACAGCGATGGTGCAGGACGCGCCCGTGCGTTTGTGGTAGTCCAGCATTTTGGAGTAGTCCATCTTGTAGATATGGTCGCCGGAGAGCACGAGGACGTACTCCGGGTCGAACATGTCGATGAACTCGAGGTTCTGGTAAATCGCGTTTGCGGTTCCGCGGTACCAGTCTGCACCGTCGTTGCCCTGATAGGGCGGCAGGATTTTGAGACCGCCGAAGGTTCGGTCGAGATCCCACGGCAGGCCGTTGCCCATGTAGTCATTGAGCACCAACGGCTGGTACTGTGTCAGTACTCCGACGGTATCTATGCCGGAATTGACGCAGTTTGAAAGGGGGAAATCAATGATTCTGTACTTACCGCCGAACTGCACCGCAGGCTTGGCGGTATGCTTGGTCAGGGCATACAGTCGGCTGCCCTGTCCGCCGGCCAGCAGCATGGCCACGCACTCTTTTTTCTTGAACATACTTCTACACCTTTCCCGTGCGCTCACACGCACGCAGTATTAACGCCCCCAGCGGAGGCAATGTCAGTCTTAATATGCCGTCCTCGTCGGCCTCGAGCGCAGCGTTGTTAACACCGCTGCCGCCGTAACGGCTATCGTCACTGTTAAACAGTTGCTCGTACTTCCCCGCCATGCCGACGTTCAGCCCATAATCATGTCGGACAACCGGCGTGAAATTGAGCACCACAATCAACTCCTCGTCCCCCGGACGCATGCGCCGGCAGTATGAATAAACGCTCCTCCCGGCGTCGTCCGGGTCAATCCAGCGGAAGCCGTCCCAGCCTCCGTCATCGTACCACAGGGGCGGGTGGGTGAGATAGAAATGGTTTATATCCGCCCAGAACAGCTGATACCCCGCGTGCGACGGATAGTCGAGCAGAAACCATTCGATCTGCCCCGCGTCGTCCCACTCGCGGAACTGCCCTATCTCGTTGCCCATGAAATTCAGCTTTTTGCCGGGGTGTGTCATCATATAAACGCCGAAGGTGCGCGCCGTCGCGAACTTTTGCCAGTAGTCGCCCGACATTTTGTCGAGCAGAGACTTTTTGCCGTGCACCACCTCGTCGTGCGAAATCGGCAGAACATACTTCTCACCGAACGCGTACGTCAGTGAGAAGGTCAGCTTGTTGTGATGATATTTGCGGAACAGCGACTCCTCGGCGATATAGCCGAGCGCGTCGTGCATCCAGCCCATGTTCCACTTGAGCGAGAAGCCGAGTCCGTCGGCCGAGTCGTCGGTGATGTGCGCCCACGCGCTCGACTCCTCGGCAATCATCAGCACGTCCGGGTGCTGACCGGCCATGTGCCCGTTCAGCTTGCGGAAGAAGGCAATGGCCTCGAGACAGCGGTTGTCGCCGTAGACGTTCGGCACCCACTCGCCCGGCGCGCGGTCGTAATCGAGGTAGAGCATGGACGCCACGGCGTCCACCCGCAGCCCGTCCGCGTGATAGACACCGACCCAGAACTCGGCGTTCGACACAAGAAAGCTCTCGACCTCCTGCCGCCCGACGTCGAAGCGGCGCGTGCCCCAACCGGCGTGCTCCATTCTGTCGCCGCCCTGGTATTCGTAGAGCGGGCCGCCGTCGAATTCGTAAAGCCCGTGCGCGTCCTTCGGGAAGTGCGCCGGAACCCAGTCAAGTATCACGCCGATACCGGCGGCGTGCAGCCGGTCGATAAGCGTCATAAGCCCCGCGGGATCGCCGAAGCGCGCGCTCGGCGCGTAATACCCCGTCGTCTGATAGCCCCACGACGGCACATAGGGGTGCTCCATTACCGGCAGAAACTCGACGTGCGTGTACCCCATCTGCTTAACGTAGGGAGCCAGCTCGTCGGCAAACTCGGCGTAGCAGAGCGGATGTCCGTCCGCGCGGTGCTTCCATGAGCCGATGTGCAGCTCATATATATTCATTGGCTGACGGTAAAATTCGCTCTTGTTCATGGTCTCGCGGCGGCGTGCGAGCCACGCGCCGTCATGCCACTCAAACTGCGGTACGTCGCAGAGCACCGACGCGGTGCCGGGCGGCACCTCCGTCCGGAAGGCGTATGGGTCGGCCTTGTCCGTCGTCCCATGCGGACTTACTATGCGGAACTTGTACATCTGTCCCGCGTGCGCCGCGCACGAAGCCTCCCACACGCCGCCCTCAGTCACGCGGCGCATGGGGCACGACATATCCCAGCCATTGAACTCGCCGATTACGTACACCTCATCGGCGCCCGGAGCCCACACTCTAAAGACAAAACCGTCTTCCTCGCGGTGTGCACCGAGATATTCGTAAGTCTTATAGTTTGTCCCCTGATGGAATAAGTAGGGTGCCATTTCCCGTGCCATAGAACATCCTCCGCTCCGTTTTTCACTATATTGTTTCCCGCATGGCGGTAAACAATTCCGTCCCCGTCGCCCGCAGCTTTATTTTATCATTCGGGGACGGAAAATCCTGTCGTAATACGGGTTCGTACTCATCAGTTTTTATCTTCAATTTATATTATACTATGGCGTTCCATTTATTTCAAGTATGCTTTCCGAATTTTCAGCGTTTTCCACAATTATTTTTACGTCCGACCGCGCCTTCATCTTAACGGTTTTCGGAATCAACAATCACAAAAATATCAAATTCGCTTCATGTGCTTGACACAGGGATAATTTATAGTATAATTAGTATCAGATAACTGTAAGCACGGAGGATACGCTGTTGATAGAAGTAAGAAACCTTACAAAGCGCTACGGTCCCAACACGGCGGTAGATAACATCAGTTTTACAATCGAGCCCGGCAAGATATACGGCCTTCTCGGCCCGAACGGCGCCGGAAAGTCCACGACCATGAACATAATCACAGGCTGCCTTGCCGCCACGGAGGGCTCTGTCCGCGTGTGCGGGCACGACATTTTCGAGGAGCCGCTCGAGGCCAAGCGCTGCATCGGATATCTTCCCGAAATTCCGCCGTTGTACACCGATATGACGCCCTACGAATACCTCATGTTCGTAGCGGAGGCCAAGGGCGTCGAGTATGAGGCGACATTCCGGCAGGTGCGCGAGGTCATGGAGCTGACCGAGCTTGAGGACGTCCGTGACAGACTCATACGCAACCTCTCCAAGGGCTACCGTCAGAGAGTGGGCATCGCGCAGGCCATGCTCAGCAATCCCGACATAATAATTCTCGACGAGCCGACGGTCGGCCTCGACCCTAAGCAGATCATCGAAATTCGCGACCTCATCCGCACGCTCGGACAGAACAAAACCGTCATCCTGAGCAGCCACATTCTCGCCGAAGTGGCGGCGGTCTGCGAAAACGTCATTATAATCAGCCATGGCAAAATCGTCGCCGACGACACGCTCGAAAATCTCAACAGTCAGGTAAGCCCCTACGACAGCCTGCACATCTCCGTCCGCGGGGACGAGGAGGCCATTCTGTCCGTGCTCGACGGCATCGAGGGCATAGAGTCAATCGAAACGCTGCCCTCTCCCGAGGACGGCGTGCACGACTACAGGCTCAGCGTCTCGCGCGACAGCGATCTGCGCGACACGCTGTTCTTCTCGATGGCCGAGAAGCGCTGCGCAATGCTCGAGATGGAGCGCGAGGTGTCGTCGCTTGAGAGCATATTTCTCGCCCTCACAGATGCCCCCTCCGCGCCCGACCCGATCGAGGCAGAGCCTGAAGAGGCTGAAGAACCCGAAGAATCCGAAGAAGCGGAAGAATCCGACGATTCCGAAGAGCCCGACGAAGCCGACACCACCAATCACGACAAAAAGGAGGACGACAAGCAATGACCGCCATATTCAAGCGCGAATTCAAATCGCTCATGCGCAACGTCACGGGTGAGATATGTATAGCAGTGCTGCTGCTGTTCACCGGCGTCTGCGTCACGGTGTTCAATCTCGTCATAGGCTACTCGTCCTTCCAGTACGCGATACAGTTCACCGGAATTGCTTTTCTGGTGTTCATCCCCATCATGACCATGCGCTCGCTGTCCGAGGACAGAAACAACCGCACGGATAAGCTGCTTTTCTCACTTCCGCTACGGACAAGCGACATAATACTCGGCAAATTCTTCGCCATCATCGCAGTGCTTGCGATACCGATTCTCGTAATGCTGCTCTACCCCATCATTCTCAGTGCCTATGGTCACATGTATTACGGCGCAAGCTACAGCGCAATTCTCGCGCTGTTCCTGCTCGGCGTCTCGCTGACGGCCATCTGCATGTTCATCTCGTCGCTGACCGAGAGCCCGCTTATCTCGGCACTAATCTGCGTCGGCATACTGGCGTTTCTGCTGCTGCTCCCCATCTTCATCGCGCTGATTCCGTCCTCGGCGCTGGCGTCCTTCATCGGCTTTATCGTGCTTGAGGCGGCGCTCGCGGTGCTCATCTGGCGGCTGACCAAGAACCCCAATGTCGGAGTCGCCGACGCCGCCGTCATGGTCATACCGACCTGCTCGGTCTACTTCTTCAAGAGCACGCTGTTCGAGGGACTGTTCCCGAAGCTGCTCTCGTCTCTCTCGCTCTACGACCGTTTTTATGATCTCAATTCAGGAAATTTCGACCTAAAAGCAGTGGTTTTCTTTATATCTGTGACAGTGTATTTTCTGTTCCTGTGCGTTCAGTCGCTTGACAGACGCCGCTGGAACTGAGGAGGTGCAGCAATGGAAAACAACAAAAACACCCCCTCCCGCCGCGTCGGCAGAACGACAAAAATGGGCACCTACACCTTCGTGATGTCGGTGATCGTGCTTGCCGTCATCGTGGTAGTCAACCTTTTGGTCGGCCTGCTTCCCTCCTCGCTCACAACGTTTGACACCAGCGCGAACGGCCTCTACACCATCTCGGACGGCACGCAGAAGTACATCTCGGCACTCGACGAGGACGTCACCGTCAACTGGATATGCCAGAGCGGCTCGACCGACTCCAGCCTTGAGATTTTCCTCAACAAATACGTCTCCATGTCGTCGCACCTCAAGCTACGCGTGCTCGACCCGGTCAGAAACCCCACCGCGCTTGACAAGTACCTCACCGAGGGGGACGAGCAGCCGTCCGACCTCAGCCTGATAATCGAGAGCGGCCGACGCTACAAAATCGTCGACGCGACCGAGCTTTTCTACTATTACAACTCCATGCTCGACCAGAGCTACGGCCTCGGCATCGTCCCCGCGAGCGTCTACAAAAGCTACTACACCTACTTCCGCTACGCAGAGAGCAGCGGCTATGAGACCGTTCAGTATTTCTACGGCGACGACACCATAACCAAGGCAGTCGAGTACGTGACGCTCGAGAGCATCCCGCACGTGTATATCGCCGAAAACCACGGTGAGCAGAGCTTTTCCTCCACACTGCTCGGGTTCATCTCGCAGAATAACATATCCTACGAAATGCTCACGCTCACCGACGCCGTCCCCGCGGACGCAAGCTGCGTCGTGATATTCAACCCCAAGTTTGACCTCTCCGACTCCGAGACCGCCAGCCTGCGCGCCTACCTCGCCTCGGGCGGCAATCTCATGCTCATCTCCTCGCCTGACAACACCTCGTTCAAAAATCTCATGTCGCTCATGGCCGACTACGGAATGAGCCCCGTCGACGGCATAATTTACGAGGGCAACTCCTCATACTATAAGGACAACGCCTACTATATCAAGCCCTCCGTCGACACCTCGCACGAGATAACAGCCTACATTTCGAGATACACCATCTACACTCCCCGCGCGCACGGCATCCGCGTCGCTGAGGATACAAACGGCGCTGCCGTCACCGCTCTGCTCACCACATCGGGCTCCGCCTACCCCATGGTCGACGACGTCAAGGGCGAGGCGGGCGAGATGGCAGTCTGCGCCGCCGCCTCAAAGCAGACCGAGGGCGGCGTCACACAGATAGTGTGGTACTCCTCCGCCGATGCCTTCACGGACGACACCGCCGCCTCCGCCTCCTACGGAAACTACTACTACCTCTTCTATTCCCTTTACTGGATGAATGAAACCTATGAATCCAAGCTCGCAACGGTACAGGGACCTTCAGTTTCAGAGCCCATTCTCGACGGACTGACCGAAACCTCCGTCAGGACATGGAGCATCGTATTCATCGTGGTGATTCCCGGCGCGATACTCGCCGGCGGCATCGCGGTGTGGGCAAAGCGCAGACGTCGCTGAGCCCGTCCACAAAATACAGAAGTCAGGAAGCCTGAACCAATGAAGCGTTTATACAAGTTATTGATTTTGATCGGCGCGCTCGTCGTGCTCGGAATTATCTACGCCGTAATAGTAACCGTCACGGCGGATCGCGAACCGGAAAATCCAACCGAGGACACGACCACGAACCAGATAGAAACCAAATACACCGCCGCCAAGATAGACATCAGCTCGATGTACGCGCTGAAGTACAATCACGGCGACGAGGTGTACAGCTTCAGCCTCAGCCCGGACGAGACCAGCTGGCGCTGGAGCGACAACCCCGAGCTGCCGCTCGACAACAACTACTTCGCCGCCATGGCATCGTCGCTCAGTGATGTCGCGACCGATCTCAAGCTCAAGGTCAACGACACCGAGCTGTTCACCTACGGACTTGACGCCCCGTGGCTCTCCATCACGGTGGCGGACAACAGTTACGGTACGCAGATCTTCAGCTTCGGCAGCCTCAATGCCTTTACCGGGCAATATTATTTCTGCTCATCCTCCGACACCGACACAGTCTACCTCGTCCCCGCCGACATAACGAAAAACTTTCTCTACACGCCGCGCGACATGATAAGCAACGACGTCATCCCAAGCATAGCCGCGGACAGCATTTCGTCCATACACATCGACTCGCCGACCGAGGACGTGCTTTACAGCGTCCACTCCGACAAGGCGCTCGACGCGTGGTTCGTCTCATACGACGGCAAGGATGACGAGGCCGAGCCCGTCCCCGAGGCGCTCGCCTCAAAGCTCGGAGGCATATTCGAGAACATCTCGCTCGGCTCCCCCGTCGGATTCTCCTCCGACGACCGCCGCGAGTTCGGCCTGTCCGAGCCGACGACAGTCACCGTCTCCTACACCGAGATCAAGACCGTGACGGACTCGCAGAGCGGCGTCTCAACTGACGTCGCCATCGACGCCGAATTTCAGCTGCTGCTCGGCTACTCCAACGGAGACGGCAAGGTCTACGCCGGGGTTCCCGACTCCGTGCTCTGCTACCTTGTGGACAGCACGCTGCTCTCCAAACTCTGCACCATGGTCACAAAATCGAATTAATCCGCTCCTGCGCCGGGACAGCTTCATGCACGTGACGTCCCGGCGCGTTTTTTGTGCACGGTAGGGCACGTCGGGTAAACACAAATAAAATATCACTTTGCTCTTGAAATCTGTGCGTTTTTGGTATATAATTTATTGTAAACAAAGTTCCGAGGTAGTTCTAATGATAATAGACGATAAAAAAAATATATTCTCGGCCGCCCCCGCCGACAAGGAGTCGGACTCGCGCGAGATACTGCGGCAGGTCTACGAGGCGCTCGTCGAGAAGGGCTACAATCCCATAAACCAGATAGTCGGCTACATTCTCTCCGAGGATCCGACCTACATCACCAACTACAACAACGCGCGCGGTCTCATCCGCCGCATCGACCGCGACAAGCTGCTCTGCGAGCTGGTCAAAAGCTATCTTGACATCGATGACGAACAGTAAAGCGTGCATACTCTGCCTCGGCAACTTCGACGGCGTGCACATCGGCCACCGGGCGCTGTTTGAACGTGCGCTGGCTGAGCAGAAACGTTTCGGGGAGGTTTGCGCACATGAACTTACCCCAAACGGCATCGCTGTTCCCTCATGCGGCGCGCTCACCTTCAGAGAGCCGACCTACAAATACCTCAAAAAGGACCCGCCACCGCGCATAACAACCGCCGCCGAGCGCGAAAAGCTGATACGCGAGACCGGAATGCAGTTTGTCGCCTCGCTTGATTTTGCGGAGATACGCGACATGTCGCCCGAGGCCTTCGTGCGCGACGTGCTGGTCGGGCAGTTTGGATGCGTCATGACCGTCTGCGGCTACAATTACCGTTTCGGTCGCGGCGGCGCGGGCGACAGCGCGCTGCTCTCAGAGCTAATGGGCGGACGGTCGGTGACGATCCTACCCGTGCTTGTCGGCGACACGCCGATAAGCTCGACTGCCATACGCGTCGCGGTCACCTCCGGAGACATGGAGACGGCAAACGAAATGCTCGGCCGCACCTTTCGCGTTGAGGGCACGGTGCTGCACGGTCACGGCGTTGGTACAAAGCTCGGCTTTGCGACGGTCAATCAGCATTTCGCGCCCGGATTTCTCATCCCCGCACGCGGAGTTTACGCCAGCCGGTGCATTGTCGACGGGCAGTCGTACCCGGCGGTCTCAAACGTCGGCTGCCGCCCCACCTTTTCGGACGGCGACGAGGTGCTGTGCGAGACGCATATTCTCGGCCGCAGCATCGACCTGTATGGCCGCGAAATCGCCACCGAGCTCTACCATCTCCTGCGCCCAGAGCACAAATTCGACTCACCCGAGTCGCTGCGCGTCGCCGTCATGCGCGACATAGACTACGCCGCGCAATATTTCGGCGGCGGCTGTTGACTTGCGGGCGAAAATGTGATAAAATATTAACGTAATCAAAAACGGAGGCACACCATGCGCTCAAGAGTCGCCGTCATGGCAATAATAGTCGAAAATCCGGACGCTGTGGAACAGCTTAATTCCCTGCTCCACGAGTCGGGAGAATACATTCTCGGCAGAATGGGTCTGCCCTACAAAAAGCGCGGCATCAACATCATCAGCATCGCGCTCGACGCCCCCGAGGACGTCATAAACACCCTCGCCGGCAAAATCGGACGGCTGAACGGCGTCACAGTCAAGACCGCCTACTCGAACGCCGGGTACGTCGAGGAATAAATACAAAAATCAATATTCAAAACCACTCCTGACACCGAAATCGCGATTGAGGTGAAAGCAATACGTTTGGAAAACAAAGCTGTCATTCAGCGTTTTTTGCCGTATTCCTCAGGAGTACGGCATTTTTTGCGTCCGGGCGGCGGGCGCAGACCATTCTCGGAGGAAGCATGAAAAGCAACTACGCAAAAAAAATAAATGTCTGTGGCGCGATAGCGCTGGCAGCACTGCCGCTTGTCACGGCGCTGATCTGCCTTTGCGTCGGACGCATGAAAATATCGCCGCGCGAGATTTTTCTGTCGCTCGCAGGGCACGACATAGGCAAAATGAAATATTCGGTGCTGTGGCTCCAGCGTTTTCCGCGCATACTGACCGCCGCCGTCGTCGGCTCGGGACTCGCGGTCTCCGGCTGCATATTTCAGAGCATGTTCGCTAATCCCTTAGCGACGCCGGACACGCTCGGCGTCGCCTCCGGAGCCAGCTTTGGCGCGGCGGTGGCGCTGCTGGTCGGGCTCTCAATGCCCGGCGTGCAGGCCGTCGCCTTCGCGTTCGGACTTCTAGCCATCGCGCTGACCGGTCTCGGCGGGCGCAGCGTCGGTGGCAAAAGCTCGGTGATACTTGCCGGCATCATGATGAGTTCGCTGTTCTCGGCGCTCGTCTCGCTCGTCAAATACCTCGCCGACACCGAGTCGCAGCTACCCGCCATAACCTACTGGCTCATGGGCAGCTTGAATGCGGCGGGATACAAATCGCTGGCGTTCGGCGCGCCTGTGATAGTCGTCTGCCTTATGGCAACGGTGGCGCTGCGCTGGCGGCTCAATCTGCTGCCGCTCTCCGACGACGAGGCGCGCTCGCTCGGCTCCAACGTCCGCCTGCTTCGCGGCACGGCGGTAGTGTGCGCAGCCGGGATGACGGCCTCCGCCGTCTCCATGTGCGGGCAGGTCGGCTGGGTCGGACTGCTGGTGCCGCACATCTGCCGCATGCTGTTCGGCAACAACCACAGGCACCTAATCCCCGCCTGCATCAGCGTCGGGGCGGCATTCATGATAGCCGTCGACACCCTTGCAAGAACGCTGACGGCGTCCGAGATCCCTATCTCGGTGCTCACCGCCATAGTCGGCGCGCCCTTCTTCGTTGTACTTCTCAAACGCCGCGGAGGTTGGAGCTTATGAAATTCGAAGTAAAAAACGGATGCTTCCGATATAAAATCACAGACAAAAAAATCATCGACAATATCAGTCTTAATGTTCGCAGCGGTGATGTGCTGTCAATCCTCGGCCCGAACGGCTCCGGCAAGACAACGCTGCTGCGCTGCGCGCTCGGTATGCTGCGCTGGGAATCGGGCGAGTCGCTTATCGACGGTGCTGACCTCCGCCATATCCAGCCGCGGCAGCTGTGGCGAAAAATCGCCTACGTCCCGCAGGCACGGCAGGCCGTCTCGCCGTACAGTGTGGAGGACACCGTACTGCTCGGCCGCACGGCCTACCGCGGAGCGCTCGAGCCGCCGAGGGCGGCTGACTACGAGGCCGCGGAGCGCGTAATCGCCAAAATGCAGCTCGGGCACATACGCCGCCGTCGCTGCAACGAGCTCAGCGGAGGCGAGCTTCAGATGGTTCTCATCGCGCGCGCAATGGCCGCCGAGCCTTCCCTGCTCGTGCTCGACGAGCCTGAGTCAAATCTCGATTTCCGCAACCAGCTGCTCGTGCTCGACACAATATCCGAGCTCGCGCGCGGCGGCATGGCCTGCATTTTCAACACGCACTACCCCGCGCACGCGCTGCGCCGTTCCGGCAAGGCGCTGCTCATCAGCCGCGACGGCCACACCGTCAGCGGAACGACCGCAGAGGTGGTCACGGAGAGCAATATCCGGCAGTATTTCGGCGTCAATGCCGTAATCGGTGACATCGAAACCGACGGGAACATATACCGTGACGTTGTTGCGGTGTCCGTCGACCACACGGGCGACGCCGCGTCGGTGAGCGCGGAGAGCGCCGCGAACGCGGATAGCGCAGATGACGCAGAAAGCGTCCCCGCCATCTCTACGCTGTCGATAATCATGTCCGACTCGTCCGCCGCGCACGACATAAACGCAATAATTCACCGCGCCCAGCCTTACGTCGTCGGACGCATGGGCATGCCGCTGCATGATGCAGGGCTCAACATTATAAACCTTATCGTCGAAGCGCCGCCCGCCGAAATACGGGCGATTGCCGACACGCTCGGCCTTATCCCCGGCGTCAGCGTCAAGGCAACCTTCGCCAAAGGAGGCAACACGTGAAAAACACCGAAATAATCGACCGTCTGGCGTCCGGTGAGTGCCCCGGACACTCCGACTGGCTCGCGCTCCTCTCGACCCACACCTCCGCTGACGACGCCTATGCCGCAGACCTCGCGCGCGCGGCGGCCGTCCGCCGCTTTGGGCGGCGCATATGGTTCCGCGGCATAATTGAGTTCACAAACATCTGCAAAAACGACTGTCTCTACTGCGGCATCCGCCGCTCGAACGCCGACGTCTCGCGCTACCGCCTGACCGAGGACGAGATTCTGGAATGCTGCGCCGAGGGCTATAGCTACGGCTACCGCACCTTCGTACTTCAGGGCGGCGAGGACGCCTATTTCACGGACGAGCGGCTGTGCGCCGTCGTCAGCCGGATGCGCGCCGCCTATCCCGACTGTGCAATAACGCTGTCCGTCGGCGAGCGCAGCCGGGGGTCGTACGAGGCGCTGTTCGCCGCAGGCGCCGACCGCTACCTTTTGCGCCATGAGACCGCCGATGCGGCGCATTACTCCCTGCTGCACCCGGCGCAGATGTCGTTTTCAAACCGCATGCGCTGCCTGCGTGATCTGCGCGACATCGGCTTCCAGACGGGTGCGGGCATGATGGTCGGCGCTCCCTACCAGACCACCGGGACGCTGGCACGCGACATGGAATTTCTCGCCGACTTCCGCCCGCAGATGGTCGGCATGGGGCCGTTTATCCCGCACAAGGACACGCCCTTCGGCAACCGTCCCGCGGGCAGCGCGGCGCTGACGCTGTTCCTGCTCAGCCTCACCCGGCTGATGCTCCCCGACGCGCTCCTCCCCGCCACGACCGCGCTCGGAACCGTCGACAGCTGCGGCAGGCAGGCCGGAGTACTCGTCGGCTGCAATGTGGTAATGCCAAACCTGTCGCCCATGTCGGTGCGGCGCAAGTATCTGCTTTACGACAACAAGGCGGGCGTCGACTGCGACGCGGGACAGAGCCTTGAGCTTTTGCGTCGGCAGATGAGCGAGATCGGCTACGAGGTCGTATCCGGCCGCGGAGACTTCCGAAAAGGAGAAAATCAATGATTAAAATCGCAATATACGGCAAGGGCGGCATCGGCAAATCGACCACCGTCTCCAATCTCTCGGCTGCCCTCGCCGACCGCGGCCTGCGCGTCATGCAGATCGGCTGCGACCCCAAGGCCGACTCAACGATAAGCCTGCTTCACGGCGGGCGCGTCACGACGGCGCTTGAGCTCATGCGCGAGCGCGGCAACGATTTCACGCTCGACGACATGGTTCGCATCGGCTACGGCGGCGTGGTCTGCGTCGAGGCGGGCGGCCCGATACCGGGGCTCGGCTGCGCCGGGCGCGGCATCATCGCCGCACTTGAAAAACTCAACGAAAAGGGCGCATACGAGACCTACCGGCCGGACATAGTGTTTTATGACGTGCTTGGAGACGTCGTCTGCGGCGGATTTGCGATGCCGATGCACCGCGGCTACGCCGACCGCGTTTTCATCGTCACCTCGGGCGAGAACATGGCCATACACGCCGCCGCCAACATCGCCGTGGCTATCGACAACTTTAGGGGACGCGGCTATGCCGCTCTCGGCGGTCTGATCCTCAACCGTCGCGACGTCCCGCGCGAGCTCGAGAAGGTCGAGGAGCTGGCGGGCGACATAAACACCACCATAATCGGTCAGCTGTCGCACAGCGAGACAGTCAAAGCCGCCGACGAGCGCAGGCAGACCGTCATCGAGGCGTTTCCCGACAGCGCCATGGCCAACGAATACCGGCATCTCGCCGAGCGAGTCTGCCTTGAATGCGGGGTGGGGCTATGCTGAGGCGCGTAGGCGAGGCCGGCAGAACACCGGTCTCACTTCCCATCAGCACCGCCGCCTTCCCCGCGCCGTTTCCGTCAGGACTCGAGTACAGCGCCCCCGCGCGCGGAACGTGGAACATCGTCCACACGGGGATGCTCATCCCAGACGCGCACGAGATATTCGTCTGCGCGGCGGGATGTCTGCGCGGCGTCGTGCTGACGGCCGCCGAGATGGGGCTTGAAAGCCGTTTTTCGACCGTCACCGTGAAGGAAAACAACCTGCTCGAGGGCGACGCCGAATCACTCATCATCGAGGGCGTCACGGACATTCTGCATAAGCTCCCGGCGCTGCCGCCCGCGGTGCTGGTCTACACCAGCTGCGTGCACCATTTTCTCGGCTGCGACCTTGAGCTGTGCTACGACGAGCTGCGCCGCCGTTTCCCCACCGTCGGCTTTGCCGACTGCTACATGAACCCGATAATGCGCAAAAGCGGGCTCACGCCCGACCAGCTCATGCGCCGCCAGCTTTACAGCCTGCTCTCGCCGCTGCCCCCCGACGACGCCGTCAACGTCATCGGAAGCAATTTCGCGACTGACGACTCCTCGGAGCTGTGCCGCATCGTCCGCAGCGCTGGACGTGAGCTGCGCGAGCTGCCGCGCATGAAAAGCTACGACGAATACCTGCAAATGGCGCGCTCGTCGATAAACATTTCCTGCCTTCCCGCCGCCCGCGCGGCCGCCGACGCGCTCACGTCGCGACTTGGGCAGACGCACCTTTACCTCCCGGCGTCCTTCACCCCCGAGAAGATCGAGTCGTGCCTCGGAACGCTCGCGGGTACGCTTGGCGTGAGCTACGACCCCACCCCGGATCGTGCCGCGGCGCTCGCCGCGCTTGACGCTGCCCGCGCTGTCGTCGGCGACACAGCCATAGCCGTCGACTATACCGCAGTCCCTGCGCCGCTCAGCCTCGCGCGCCTGCTTCTTGAGCACGGCTTCCGCGTCACAAGACTGTACGCCGACAGCTTTCTTCCCGACGAGCGCGATGAATTTGACTGGCTATGCCGCCACGCGCCCGACCTCGAGGTCTATCCGACGACCCGCCCCGCAATGCGCGTGACCCAGCGCTCGACGGAAGAGCCTCTGCTCGCCATCGGGCAGAAGGCCGCATATTTCACCGGCACAGAGCACTTCGTCAACCTCGTCGAGGGCGCCGGGCTTTACGGCTACGACGGCATCCGCCGCATGGCGGAGCTCATGACGGTGGCCATGTCCGAGCGGTGTGACGCCGCCGCGCTTATACAACAAAAAGGATGGGGGTGCAGCTGTTGTCTATAAAGCAAACACAGGCATTCATCCCGACCTACGCCGCCGACGTCTCGGGCGTCTGCTCGGCGCTGTTCGAGCTCGGCGGCATGTGCGTCATGCACGACGCCTCCGGGTGCAACTCGACCTACAACACGCACGACGAGCCGCGCTGGTACGACCATGACAGTCTCGTCTTCATCTCGGCGCTGTCCGAACTGGAGGCGGTCATGGGCGACGACGGAAAGCTGATTCGCGACATAATTTCCGCCGCGCGCGAGCTGTCGCCACGCTTCATTGCCATCGCCGGAACGCCCATCCCCATGATGAGCGGCTGTGACCTGCCCTCGGTCGCCTCGGTCATCGAGGCGCGGACAGGCATCCCCTGCTTCGGCTTCTCCACCAACGGTATGCACTCCTATATAACCGGCGCAGGCGCGGCGCTCGTCGCCTACGCCGAGCGGTTCGTCGGAGAGCACCCGAGGCGGGCGCAGGGCGTCAACATTCTCGGCGTGACGCCGCTTGATTTTTCGGTCAACGGCACTGTCGGCTCCATCAAAAAAGTCTTGTGCGACAACGACTTTGAGGTCATATCCTCATGGGCCATGGGCAGCGACCCCAACGAGCTTGAACGCGCCTCGGCGGCATCCGTCAACCTCGTCGTATCATCGGCGGGGCTTGAGTGCGCGCAAGTGCTGCACCGCCGGTACGGCACGCCGTACGTTACGGGCGTGCCCTACGGACCGTTTGCCGGGAACGTCTGCGCCGCTCTCAAAAAGGCCGCCGGAGACGGCGTTCCGTCCTCTGCGTTCGCCGACTTAACACCGCCGCCGGACGCCGGAACAGTCGTCATCGGCGAGAGCGTCATGGCGCGCTCCTACGCCGCCGCGCGGCATATCGCCTGCGGCGAGGACGTGCGCGTGGTCTGCCCGCTTGAGATGAGCGACGGCCTGCTTTCCCCCGCCGACATTTCCGCCTCCGAGGAGGACGACATCCGCGCGGCGATAGCGGGCGCGCACGTCGTCGCCGCCGACCCGCTCTACCGGCCCATCGTTCCGGCAGACGACGACTTTGTCCCCCTGCCGCACGAGGCCTTCTCCGGCCGCATATTCCGCCGGAGCATTCCCGATCTTGTTAAAAATTTTCAAATATAAAGGAGAACCCAAATGAAAAAAATCCTCTGCCTGCTTCTGGCGGTCGTGATGCTCACAATGCTCGCCGCCTGCGCAAAAACCCCCGACAATACGCCCGCTGACTCCACATCCGGCAACACACCGTCCACCTCCGCCCCCGACGGCGACAGCACCCCGACCACCATCACCGTCACCGACCACGCGGGCAACACCGTCACCGTTCCGCGCGACATCAGGCGCGTGGTCGTGGGCGACATTTTCCCGCTGCCCTCCGTGCTGACCGTCTTCTTCGACTCTGCCGACCGGCTCGTCGGTATCGCTCCGACCAGCATGGCCGCCGCCAAAAACGGTCTGCTCTCGCAGCTCTACCCCGAAATTCTGAACGCCAAGACCGACTTCATGAACGGCAACAAGATAAACCTTGAGGAGCTCGCCAAGCTCGAGCCCGACGTCGTGTTTTACAGCGCCAACAACACCCAGCAGGGCGAGGAGCTGCGCAGCGCCGACTTCGCCGCCGTCGGAATCTCGGCCAACAACTGGGGCTACAACGCCATCGAAACGCTCAACCAGTGGATATCCCTGCTCTCTCAGATGTTCCCCGACAACGACCGCGCCGCCATTGCCAAGACCGAGAGCGAAAAGATTTTCGATCTCGTAAAAGAGCGTACCTCGTCGCTTGCTGACAACAAAAAGGCCCGCGTCTTCTTCCTCTTCCAGTACAACGAGAGCAGCATTCTGACCTCCGGCAAGCAGTTCTTCGGCGAGTGGTGGGCCGAGGCTATCGGAGCCGTCAACGTCGCCGAGGAGCTTGAGAAGGACAACTCGGTCGCCGTCAACCTCGAGCAGATCTACGTCTGGAACCCCGACGTAATCTTCATCACAAACTTCACCTCCGCCCAGCCCGACGCGCTGTACAACAACACCGTCGGCAACTACGACTGGAGCGGGATCAAGGCCGTCACCGACCGCGCGGTCTACAAAATGCCGCTCGGCATGTACCGCAGCTACACCCCCGGCGTCGACACCCCGATAACGCTGCTTTGGCTCGCAAAAACCGTTTATCCCGAGCAGTTCTCCGACATTGACGTGACCGCGCGCGCCGTCGAATACTACAAGACCGTCTTCGGCGTTGAGCTGACGACCGCGCAGGTGGAATCCATCTTCGCGCCCGTCTCGGCCGCCGGCGACATCGACTACAAGGGCTGACGCCGGAGGCACCGCATGTCACTCAACGCCACTCCCTCCTCCGAACGGCTACACATCGCCTTCTTCGGAATGCGCAACGCCGGAAAATCCAGCCTTGTCAACGCCGTGACCGGCCAGAGCCTCTCGCTCGTCTCGGACATCAGGGGCACCACCACCGACCCCGTGCAGAAGGCCATGGAGCTGCTGCCGATAGGCCCCGTCGTGATAATAGACACGCCGGGGCTTGACGACGAGGGTACGCTCGGCGAAATGCGCGTCAGGCGCGCGCGGCAGGTGCTCGGCAAAACCGACATCGCCGTGATAGTCGTGGACGCCTCGCGCGGCATGCTAGACGCCGACCGCGAGCTGCTGCGCCTGTGCGACAGCCTCGGCATTTCCCACATCACCGCCATGAACAAGTGCGACCTGCTCCCCTCCATTCCGACACCGGCGCAGAACGAAATTTACGTCAGCGCCGCCGAGGGCACCAACATTTACGAGCTCAAGGAGCTGCTCGGCCGCCTCGGCGCGGAAAAGGAATCGCCGCGCGTGCTTGTCGGCGACCTGCTCAACCCCGGCGACGTCGTCGTGCTGGTGACGCCCATCGACGAGTCCGCCCCGCGCGGCCGGATGATACTCCCGCAGCAGCAGGTCATACGCGACGTGCTTGACCATGACGCGCTGAACATCGTCGTCAAGGAAACGGGGCTCGAGGCGGCGCTCGCAGCGCTCGCCTCGCCGCCGCGCATGGTCATAACCGACTCGCAGGCGTTCGCCACAGTCAACGCCATCGTGCCGAAATCGACACCGCTCACCTCGTTCTCGATACTTTTCGCCCGCTACAAGGGCGACCTCGCCGACGAGGTCGCCGGTGCGAACGCGCTCGACGCACTGCGCGACGGCGACACCGTCCTCATCTCCGAGGGCTGCACTCATCACCGCCAGTGCAATGACATCGGCACGGTCAAGTTGCCCGGCTGGATTCGGAAATACACCGGCTGCGAACTTAATTTCGAGTTCACCTCGGGCGGCGAGTTTCCTGACGAGCTTAGCCGCTTTGCGCTTGTCGTGCACTGCGGCGGCTGCATGCTCAACAACCGCGAGATGGCCTCGCGTCTGCGCCGCGCAGCCGATGCCGGCGTTCCGCTGACCAATTACGGCGTGGCCATTGCCAAAATGCAGGGCATCCTTGAGCGAACGCTTTCGGTGTTTCCGCATCTCGGATGAAAAAATTCACTGTATGCGGTTGACAAATTGACGGAAATGTGATATAATATCGCCATCGAGCCGCAGAATGCGTAAGTCCAGATTATGGACTTACGCATTATTTTTTGCGGACACGGAGGAAAAACAATGCAGAAAAACACTCTGAATCTTGCCGGGGACAGCCTCGGAAGCCTTATGCGAAAATACGCCGTCCCCCTGCGTAATCTCGCTGCTCGTCGGCGGGCTGTATTCCGATAGTCGGCTTCAACACGGGCGCCGGAAAGTCCCGGCGCGTGCGTTCGTTTCTCGTGCGCCTGCTGGCGGCGGAGGCCATACTCGGAGCTGTGGCAACGCTTATCGTCGAGCTTTTGCCGCGTCAGCTGCTTATGATTTTCGGCTCGCAGGGCGAGAGCGTTTACTACACCGATTTCGGTGTCCGCGCGTTCAGAATTTATCTTTGCATGATGATACTTGCCTGCGTCAACAAGGCCGCCTTCATTTTCCTTCAGGCGATGGGGCACGCGGACGAGTCGACTGCGCTCTCAATGGTGCGCGAGGTCGTTTTCGGCGTGGGCTTTGCCCTGCTGCTGCCGCTCTTATTAGGACTCGACGGCGTGCTTTACTCCATGCCCGTCTCGGACGTGCTGACATTTCTGATCACACTCGTCCTGCTGGCCCGTACGTTCCAGCGGCTCAACGGTTCTGTTGACAAAATAAAATAACAGTCTCATCTCCATTGCGCATTTTTCGATTTGTGATATGGCTTTCACAGTGCCGCCGCTTCTTCATCGGCGGCACTTTCTGTTTTTTCGTCGGTATCGCCTTCATCCTTGTGCAGACATGTGCTCAGCGGATGACTTTTCATAAATTTCTCGACCTCCTGCTTTTTCTGTTCTATCGGCGGGTGGATATACCGCTCGAGCGTTATCTTGACGCCCGAGTGTCCGAGTATCTCGGACAGGCTTTTTATGTCAAACCCGCCCTGCAGCGCCTCGGTAGCGAAGGTGTGCCGCAGCGTGTGAAAGGTGTAGCCGCGATGATCGAGGCCGCACGCCTTGAGGTAGCGCATATACCTTTTGTAGTACGTCCGCGGCTCAAGACCCTGCTCCATTCCGGTGAGCACGAAATCATCGTCGGAATAGCCCGCGTAAAACTTCTCAAGCCACTTTGAAAACTCACGCGGCAGCGGGATCTCGCGCTCCGAGCTTTCGCTCTTGGGCTTGAGCAGTATCACCTGCGTGCCCCCTGCCGAGCCCCCATCTCCCGATATGCGCTGAAGCGTGCCCGACACCGAAACGGTCGCCCGCAGAAAGTCAAACGAGCTCCGCCGCAGCGCGCACACCTCGCCTATCCGCATACCCGTCATCAGCGCGAGCAGTACGCCTAATTTGTAGCTGTCAAGGCCGGTCAGAAGGTAACGCACGAGCGTTTCCTGATCGTCGCGGCTGAATGTAGCGGCCACTCTGCGCGGAACCTTGGGAAACACCACCCGAACCTTCTGCTCAATCACACCGTTGACGTAGGCGTAATCAAGAATCGCCTCGAGCAGCACGGCAATGTCCTTGACCGTCTTCGCCGCCAGATGGTACTCGGTGAACAGGTAATCTATGTACCGGCTGACGGCAGAAGAGCTGATTTTTGCAATGCCAAGCGGCCCCCAGTAGGGTTTCAGACGGGCATCCAGCTTGCTGCGGTAGCACGCCAGCGTGCTTTGCTTGACAAGATACTTTTTCTGAAACATGAACTCCTCCGCCATCATATCGAAAGTCACCTCGCCGGGGCACGACTCCGTAATCCCGAAGCCGAAGCGCCGGATTGCCTCCCATTGCAGCTGCTTCACATCGGCATATGTTCTGGCGTATACATAGCCGTAAACCGCCCTCCCGCTGTTATAGCCGCGGACGTAGCGGGCCTCCCAGCGCCCGTCCTTGCGATACCATACATTTTCTCCTCTTTTTGGCATAGTTTCTCTCCAATAACTGTAATTCGCGCGCGTCTGCCGTGCGCACACATTATCATACAGAAAAAACGCTTTTATCTACATACTCCGCGAAATATTGACAGTACTTACTACCGTTTTGTTGTATGCGCCCTGCGCTGTTACAAAACTATTACAAATAACTTGTCGGAATAAGGAGGACAAAAATGCATTTATATGCTATAATACCCCTGAAACCAACTCAATAACGGAGGCCGCCGTGAAATATACTGTTTACATAGCCGACGATGAAAAAAACATACGTAATCTGATAGAGAGCTTCCTCGAGAGCGACGGCTACAACGTCGTCGCCTTCGAGACGGGCGACGCGCTGTTTGCCGCCTTCCTCGAGCACCCCGCAGACCTTGTCATACTTGACATAATGATGCCGGGCACCGACGGGCTGACCGTCTGCCGGAAGCTCCGCGAGCTTAACGACGTCCCTATAATCCTGCTCACCGCCAAGGACTCCGAGCTTGATTACGTCCAGGGCATCACCCTCGGCAGCGACGACTACCTGACAAAGCCCTTCCGCCCGACGGTTCTGCTCATGCGGGTGCACGCGCTGCTGCGCCGCATGGAGATGAACCAGAAAAAGTACAGCGGCGAGGGCGAGGATTTGCGGGTCGGCGATCTGCATTACTCGTCGGCCGAGAACGCCGTGTTCTGTGGCGGGGTGCAGGTGGTGTTCTCCCCCACCGAGCTCAAGCTGTTCGTCTACATGATGCAGCACCCCGGCAAGGCCTGCTCGCGCGATGAGCTGCTGAACGTCATCTGGGGCTTTCCAGAGACGGTCGAGACGCGCGTCACTGACGAAACGCTGCGCCGCGTTCGCAAAAAGCTGTCCGACGCCGGGAGCGGCGTCTGCATTCAGACGGTGTGGGGCCACGGCTACAAGCTGAAGCCGGAGGAGGAACGGAAATGAAGCACCTCAAGCTGCGCATAGTATCCATAATTCTCGCGTCGCTGTTTATGATATTCGCGGCGGCGCTGCTCATAATCAACGTCCTGCTCCCGCACTATTTTGAGAAGCAGGCCGAGAGCACTCTGCTTTACGAATTGGACTTTTACAACGCCGAGCGGTTCGCGGAATCGTCGTGCGCCGCCTCAAACGGCGACACCGAGTCCTGCGACAGCCCGCTCGACAGTGAGCCATATTCCGACGTGCTCTACAAAAGCACCTTTCTCAGCGGCAGCGTCAATTCGCTGCTGATCGAGAATCCCGAGATCTTCGGCGCCCCATATCTCGTCGGCCATACGGCCCCAAACGTCGCCCGCCACAGCGCCGAGGAGGTCATACGCGACTACTGCGAGAGAAACGACGTCTCCGAGGGCAAGTGCTATCGCCTGCGAGACACCGACGGCTACTACGTTTTCGTCAAGTTCTCCGACGGAAGCCTGCACTCGGCGCTCTATATTGACATACAGCCATTCATTCAATACACCGCCCTGCTCAACTGGATACTGTTCGCCGCGCTTGCGGTCGCGGCGGCAGTCATGTGCGCGATAGGACTGCGGCTCGGCCGTCGCATCGAGGACGCGCAGAACACACAGCAGCAGTTCTTTCAGAACGCCTCGCACGAACTCAAAACACCGCTCATGTCCATACAGGGCTACGCCGAGGGCATACAGGCCGGCGTCCTGCCGCCCGACTCCGCAGTCGGCGTAATACTCGAGGAGAGCGACAAAATGACGGGCCTTGTCGAGGAGCTGCTCGAAATATCCAGGCTCGACGTAAGGCACGCCTGCGGCAAGATGGTGGTCTGCGACGTGCGTGACGTGCTCGACGGCTGCCTCTCCGGCGTCGACATGCCGGCAAAGCAGCGCGGCATATCGGTGTCTGTCGACTTTCCCAAGCAGGCCGTGAACGTCCTCTGCTGTGAGGCGCAGTTGCGCCGGGCATTTCTGAACATCCTGACAAACGGTCTGCGATACGCCCGTCAGACGCTCGAGGTGTCCTGCCGTACCGAGCGCAAATGCGCCGTCATAACCATACACGACGACGGTCACGGCATCGACGACGGCGATCTCGACCACATTTTCGACCGCTTCTACTCGGGTCAGAACGGCAACACCGGCATCGGCCTCGCGCTGGCCCGCGAAGTCATAACACTGCACAAGGGCACCATCTCGGCCGAAAACCGCAACGGCGGCGTTTTCGAGGTCAGGCTGCCGCTAGCGCCATGAGCGGCTGCTGCATTTCTATGACATATTTGTGACGGCTTCACGTGGGATTTTCAGTTCCCCTTCCAATATGATATAACCGCTTGAAAGGTCGGCGCGGAAGTGAGGCTCCCGCTTCAAATCCAGCTTTCGTGCCGCAGGAAAGGTTAAGGTATGAATTTCATCAAACGAGCATTCACAAGCATAGTGCGCAAGCCCGGCAAGTCGCTCATTTTACTTGCACTGGTGTTTATGCTGTGCAACGTCATCGCGGGCGCGATTTCGGTAACGAGCGCGCTCAATCTCACCAAACGCGCCCTGCTTGAAAGAATGGGCGCAGAGGTCCGCATCGACCTTGACTACGACTGGATATACAACGAGGCCGGCGAGGACTTCGACTGGGCGTCCATCCGAAAAATCGACAAGAGCATCGTCGACACGCTGAGCGAATCAAAGTACGTAAAGCGCGCCGACTACACCATCTCCGCCACCTTTGAGGGCAAGGGCATCTATTACGCGGAATCCGAGGAGGACACCGAATACAACAGCACCTTCTCCTTCAGCGGCAACAATCAGCTGACGCTCAAGGACGAAGAGACCGGCAAAATCCGCCTTGTCGAGGGCCGTATGTACAATGCCGACGAGGTCGCGGGCGGCGCTCCGGTAATGCTTATCTCCAAAAAGCTGGCCGAGCGCAACGGCCTCGCGGTCGGCGACACGGCGACGTTCCTGTATAGCCTCATCAAGATTGACTCCACTACATACGAGATGGAATTAATTTCTGTTGAAAAGGAGTTCACCGTCATAGGCATTTTTGAAGCCATACCTCAGAAGGTCGAGCAGAAGCCAGGCGACGTTATGGCCGGCTCAATATTCGTGCCGACAGGCACAGATTACGACAACACCCTCTACACCACTGGCAACACCATGAACAGCTTCATCGAGCAGATACACAAAATCGGCGCGGACCTCGGCATGAGCAAAGATGAATACGACATTTACGAGAACGTCGAGGCCTCCTTCATAATCGACAGCATTGACAACGTCGAAATTTTCGAGGCAGAAAACCGCGCAAAACTCCCCATGGCGTATAAGTTCGCGGACAACTCCGAAAACCTCTCCGAGGTCGCAAAGCCCATGGAAAACATGAAGCTCATTGCGAATATCATTCTCTACGTCGCCGTCGGCGCGACGGTTATGGTAATAACCC